>DASZPR010000066.1:0-5053 GCA_035550235.1 Verrucomicrobiia bacterium
ATTCAGAAATGGAATTGCGGAACGCCAGATTGATGGATTCGACGCGATGGCGGAGAATATCCTGAAACCGGATCAGCAGCGGAAATTTCAGATTGCGCCCGCGGGCTTCTTCGATGACGTCGGTGATGTCGACCGAAGCGCCGGCTTCCTGCAGCGGTTTCGCAACCACGTGGCCGGCGTCGTTAATGTCGAAGTACTTCGCGCCCCAGCGCTGAATGTTGTACAGGTTCCGCGCGGCGGGGATGTCCCAGCCGCCATTGGCATCGGTCGGATTACTCATTTCTCGGCATGAATCGAACGCACTATAAAAGTCTGTGCGCGGAAAGCAATAAGGGGAATGAAGAATTTTCGCGAAGGTTCCCGCTTTGCAGGCTGAAAGAAACCTGATTTCATCCGCCTATGCCAAAAGCGTCTCTCGCCGCCATTGTCCAATATTGCGACCGAATTCTTCGCACGAGCGAAATTGGAGATTACGGCGGCGCGGCGAATGGGTTGCAGGTGGAAAATCGCGGAAGCGTTTCGCGCATTGCGGCGACGGTCGATGCGAGTCTGGCCACGGTTAAACTGGCGATTGAGGAAAAAGCGGATTTGCTCATCGTGCATCACGGGTTGTTTTGGACGCCGTCGCATCCGTGGACGCGGAAACGATACGAGCTGCTGCGATTGTTGATCGAAAATGATCTCGCGGTTTACAGCTCGCACTTGCCGCTCGATTCGCATCCCAAATTAGGCAATAACGCGCGATTGTGCGCGGCGCTCGGGCTCAAAAATTTAAAACCGTTTTTTCCGAGCCATGGCGGGCCGATTGGTTTCAAGGCGCGTCAAAAAATTTCGCGGACCGAACTCGCGAAGCGCCTGGAGCGCGCGCTCGACGCCAAGGCGTTGCTAATTCCGGGCGGCAAGGAAATATGCGAGTGCATCGGCGTGGTCACGGGCGGCGCGGGCGATGGATTGAAACAAGCCGCGGCGGAAGGTGTGGATACGTTCATCACCGGCGAAGGCCAGCATTGGACTTACGCGCTGGCCGAGGAGCTGGGCATGAATGTCTTTTACGGCGGCCATTACGCGACGGAAACTTTTGGGGTGAAAGCGCTCGCCGCGGATTTATCGCGGAAGTTCAAGGTGCCGTGGACGTTTTTGGATCACCCGACGGGATTGTAGAGTGGCTCAGAAAAGACAATCGGCTTGACCGAAGATTGCTTCACCAACACGATATAAAATAGTTTTATGCTGGACGCACTCAAACGACGGCTTCTTCCCGAATGGAACAAGGGCGCTTTTCGCTCGAACGATTGGGCGGGCAAGATCGTCGCCGATTTGAAACCGGCCGCGCTTCTTGACATCGGTTGCGGCGACGGCGCCAAGCTGTTCAAATATTTAAAACACAAGCCGGAGAAGTTTTGCGGCGTGGAAGCCGCCCCGCCGCAAATAGCCGAGGCCGAGAAGCGCGGCATTAAGATTTCCGCCTACGACTTGAATGGCAAATGGCCCTATCCCGACCAGTCTTTTGACGTCATTCATTGCGCCTACCTGATCGAACACCTCCACAACACGCGATTGTTCGCCATGGAAGCATTCCGCGTTTTGAAACCCGGCGGCACCGCTGTCATCACTTCGGAAAATTTGTGCAGCTTCCTGAACCTCGGCGCGATGGTTCTCGGCTACACGCCGTTCACTATTGCCAATTGCTGCGGTTGGACGGTAGGCAATCCGTTCGGGCTGTATCCGGATTTGGAAGCCCCGCAATACGTGCCGATGGATGACCCGGCGTTTTCGGGAGTGACTGGCCACGTGCGGGCATTGTCGGTTCCGCAAGGGAAGGATATTTTCGATCGCGTCGGATTCGTCACCGAATCAACCTCCATCGGACTGTTGCCGTTGCCCGATAGAATCAGCCAGGCATTCGAGGGAATGTTTCCGCGCCGTGGCCATTTCCTGATGATCAAGGCGGTAAAGCCGAAATAGACTCGGTGTTATTTTGGGTCAGACACCGGTGGCCGGCGCCGGATCGTCACCATCGCGTAGCCCAACAGGCAGAATCCCGCGCAGATGGCGAAAATATTCGCGTAGAACATTTTCACACTGGGGCGGAACTTGAATTCCACTTCATGATGCCCCGGTTCGAGATAAACCCCGCGCATGAGGAAATTGCAGCGCAACACTTCCGCTTCCTTGCCGTCCACCAGCACGTGCCAATTCGGATCAAATTTGTCCGCCATCATCAGCACTGAGGGCTTGGTGGGCGTCGCCTCCAATTTTATGGTCGCTGGTTTGTAGCTCGTGATTACGGCGTTCGTAAAATCCGGATTGCTGCCGGCAGGAGCCGGGTTACCCGGGAGCGGCTTGGAGAGAAGAACTAATTTCGCGGGGTCAAAGGATGGAGAAACCATCTCGTCCAACACCGCCTGATCGTTCGTGACCACCTGCCAGTTTGAAAACAGGCTTGCGCGTGGGAGGACTGCCGTGTCTTCAAACAACGCATAGGGTGCATTCGGTTTATCCATCGGGACGGCCTCGACATCGGAATATTGGACGGGCGGGTGATCTAACCAGGGCCGGGCGCCGAGAGCAAACTTCTGAACTACGCGAAACCGGTTGGACACGGAGTCGAATTGCTGATTCATCATGTCCAACAGCGGCGCCGGGCCAACCAGATAGCGGGTCGCGGTCAATTGCCAAGTACGGCCTATGCGATATAAGGTTGCCTCGTCTAACATTGGGTGGCCGTTAGCATCCAGTAACAGATGACCATTTGCATTTGTCTTGAATTGGACCTGCATAACCTGATTGAACCTTTCGAGGTCCTCGGGCATGCGGGGCATTTGGACAATATCGAGAGTGGGAATGCTATAAACCGGGAACAACTGCTGGGTCCATTCGAGGTTATAGAGATTCTCGAATTGAGAAAATGATTCGGGCGTGGACATCGGGTAAGGGAGCACGTAGGCCACGCGATGCTCGTAAGGTTTGTTCGCCAGAAACTGGATGACCGGTTCGGGATGGCCGATCTCGTATTTTTCTTTGTAATTCCAGAAAACAATATACGGCGCATTCGCCCGGCCCAAATCACCGACGAGGATGATTCCCAATAAGAGACCCGCCCAACGCGCACGCCGGCCCGCAAAGGTTCCGGACATGATCGCCACCAAGGTCCAGGCGCTCACGGCTATGACCAATACAAACCAGCCGACCTGTTTCAGGCTGTAACTGACCTGGGCCGCGGCAAAATCCCGCGCGCCCTGCAATTCCCCGGCGTCCAGTTCGTGTCCGTTGCGCAAATTGTCGAGGCGTTGCAACTCAACCAAATGATCTTCCACGTGTCCGCGCATGGCGGCATAAACGCCCCAGCCGATGACACTGAGAAGCACGATGCCGATGCAGACAACCACCCAACGGCGGTCGAAGGTTGAAGCTTTTGCCCACCAGGCTTTGAAGCGTCCGCGGGGCGCAGCGACCAACGGTGCATCGAGATAAAGGCGACTCAGGCCGTGAATGGCGTAAGCAAACAGGATCACCGTGCAGAGGGTGACGATGTGCAGAAACTTGTCGGGATTCCGGATCGTGGAGAAATAGGGCAGTTGATAAATGATTTTATAAAACGGCGCATGGCGTCCCCAGGCCAGCAGCAGCGAAACAAAAGCGAGTCCCGACCAGAACCAGACGTATCGACGTTCGAGATCCGTGAACGCGGAATTCTTTTTGCGAAGCGATTGCGCCGCCGCCCACAACGCGAGGAAGACGATTAGTGACCCGATGTAAACGCCACGACCCGTATGGCGGAGAAAAACCCGGGGCGGCGGGAGCGGTCCTTTTCCATTGGAAGCGAAGTAACGATCCCAGGACGGGTCGGTGCCGATGCCGCCCCAATAGCTGGCGGCGCCGGGGGTGGTGACATTGCAGCCGAAGAGATTGGGAACCACCAAAGCGAGCGTTTCAGTTTTAGGCAGGCTCCATTGGGTGGCGAAATCATAACGCTGGGCCTTGGTTTGTTCATCCTGTTTGGTGCCGGCGATTCCCGTGATGTTGGCTCCCACCAAAAGCCAGACCGCGTAGAGCGCCATAAAACCCGCGAAGACCGCCACCAGGATGGTACGGCCCACGCCGCGCGTGAACCGTGAAACGAGCGGCACATCATTGTTGGCAAAAATCGCCTGATACATGCAAAAGGCGGCGATCACCATGCTGAACAGCGCCCCGACGTCCGCACCTTCAATCACGTTCACGCCGACGGCGAAACCCGCCAGCGCCGGCGAAACCCAGAAGGGCAGATTGTCCCGCTTGATCAGCGCGCCCAACGCCAGCAGGTCCATCGCAAAGGCGAGCGTAGGCGGAATGGATCCCCAGCAAATATTGGAAAAATAGGCGGTCGTCAGACAGGCGGCGAGGCCGCCGAGAGTTGCCGTGATGGCCGACATGCCGGCCCGGCGAAAGAAGAAAAAGGCCGCGGCTCCGAGGAACCAGAGGCTCATTGGCGCGAGAAATTTTGCGTAAGCAATCGTGCCAAAAAACAAGCGAAAGAATTCGGTAATATCCGGGACGAGCGCTCCGCCGCTGAACCCGAGCGAATTCAGATCATCCCACGCGCCGATAAACGCCTCCGGCACATGGATCCATTCCGATTTTTGAATGGCCAGCGAGCCGTCATTGGAAAACAGGACGTAATCCGGAAGAAAACTGCGCCAGAAAAAACTTAAAATGACGACGAGTAGAAGCAAAATCGCCAGCAAAGAATAGTTCCTGCGGCTGGTGGGTGGTTTTTGGTTCCGTGCCGAGGTATTCATCTTGTTCCGCTGGTTACGAGATTAAGAAAACTGGATTAACCCTTGTCCGGTCGGAAGGGCGAGGATGTCGAGATTCAGCTCCTTGGCGGCCTGATTCCATCCGGCGAACTGCAAAGTAGCCCCGCTGTAGCCGTAGTCGTCGAGGAGCACAAAAGCGCCCCGCGTCAATTTGGAGCGAAAATATTTCAAAGCTTCGATTTCCGGTGTCACGGCATTCAAATCGATGTGCAAAAAGGCAATTTTGGAGGAGGTAACCTGGTCCAGGCAATCGG
>DASZPR010000067.1:0-2773 GCA_035550235.1 Verrucomicrobiia bacterium
TGCACTGAAAACTGAAGAAACGCTGAACTCTGAACATCGAACGCCGAACAACCAATGGGTTTGCGGATTCGATAGTGCCGAGGTGATTGATTGACCTGGTGAAGGGATTGCGCGGTAAGCCGATTGGAAATCGGCGCTCCTTCCGAACACGGGGATGAATTCACGCGTTGGTGATTATCCTTGGAAATCCGCCTCCTTACGTCGGCGGCTACGTGTCGAGGGGTGCTCCTACAGGACTTGGGACTATAAGAGTTTAGCCCGGGCTATAACATTGCCGGCTTTCAGCCTTAGCTTTTAATCCCAAAGCTACTTCGATTTTAATTCCAGGATGCTGATGGAGTAGGGCGGGAGGGTTTGAGTGAAATTGGCGCCGAGGCCGGAGATGGTTTCGGTCTTCGGGGAGATTTTTGTCGGTTCTTGCAGAGAGTTGGTGTCGTCGATTTTGTCGGCTTTCAACACGGTGGCGGTTGCTTTGGCGGCGATGCTTTTGGCGCCGCTGATTTCAACTTTCACCGGCTGCGGGGTGCCGAGGCTGTTGACGAGTTTCAGGAAAATTGTGCCGCTCTTGCTGTCGCGAGTGGCGTCGAAAAACACTTTGCGGATCTGGACCGCGGGCGGCGGTTCGGCAGGCGGTTGGTTGGTGCCTTGATTGCGGCGGCGGGTGGGCGGTCGGTATTCCGCGGTGGGGATATTTTGCGAATCGGTGGCGAGGATTTCGTCGCCGTGACGGGTGCTGAACATTTTTTGAGCGTAATAAGCGGGCGAACCGTAGCTGTGCAGCGCGTCGTAGCCGATGAGGTCGGTCCGCCATTGCATGGAGCCGCCCTGGCCAAGGTCACTGACGTTCACGAAGAGCGGGGCGTAACAGGAGATGAGCACGATATCGGAATTGCGCTCCATGCCGGTCATCCACGCGGCGTCGCCGAGAGCGCCCGCCATGTTGGGCGTGGGAGACCCGACGCGGGTGGCCCATTCGCCGCAGAAAATTTTCGTCGGGTTGGTGCGCGAATATTTGTCGTAGTCGAGCGCGTGCAATTCCATTTCCTCCTGCGAGCGATAATAATGTTCGTCGAGCACATCGGGCGTGCGGGTTCTCACGCGCGTGGTGGCGATGACCTGGAGTTGAGGATACTTGGCCTTGATGGCGTCGAAAAATTGCGCGAAGCGGCCTTCATAGCTGCCGGAGCGGTCGAACCAATCTTCGTTGCCGACTTCGACGTAGTGCAGTTTGAAGGGCTCGGGGTGGCCGTCCTTGGCGCGTTGCGCGCCCCACTTGGTGGTTTTGGCGTCGCCGGTGACGTATTCAATTTCTTCAAGCGCTTCCTGCACGTAGGGTTCGAGGTCAGGACCGGGTTTGACGTAGTCATGGCGCAGGGTGTAACCGGCAAAGACGGCGAGGACGGGTTCCATGTGCAGGTCTTCGCACCAGCCGAGGAATTCCGGCAGGCCGAAACCATCGGTGGACCAATAATTCCACGGGCTGCGGTGGCCGGGGCGTTGGGCGACGTCGCCGATGGTTTTCTTCCAGTCAAATCGTTCGTTGAAGTAATCGCCTTCGAGATAATTGCCGCCGGGGAAGCGGAGAAATTTGGGGTTCATGTCCGCGAGCAATTCCATGATGTCGGGACGGCGGCCATTCGGGCGATCCTTGTAGGTCGGCGGAAAGAGGGAGACGTTTTGGAACCAAAGCGTGCCGGGCGATTTGGTGGTGATGGTGAATTGATTTGCTTTGGACGGCTCGACGGATTTGGTCTTGAGAGTGGTCTCGAATTTTTTCCAATCACCGGTCACGCCGGAAACCTGGGCGCTGGCGAAGGTGGTTTTGCCATCGGCGCTCGAAATGGCTACGGTCAATGGGCCGGAAAAACCATTCGCGGCCTTGGCGTAGAAAGAGACTTTATAAGTGGTCTTCGGTTTTACGGGAATGCCCCAATAACCGCCGTTGGCGATGCCTGCCGGGGCGTCCTTGCTGGCCTGGGGCGCGTCCAACTTCAGGCTGATGTTCAGCGCGTCGTTCAACGGCGTGGCCGGGTCGAGGGAAATTTCACCGCTGCCGACGGTGGTCCAGAATCTTGCGCTGTTGGTGCTGGCTTTGAAGGAGCGGTTGCGAATGAGTTCGCCGTAGAGGCCACCTTCATAGGAATAATTGATCTCCTCGGTCATCAGGCCGTAGAGCGTGGGGCTGACTTTGCCGGTGACCTGGTCGGCCTTGATTTGGAGCGTGGGAATTTCGTTGTTGGTTTGGGCGGACGCCACGGTGATTTGCAACCCGGCGAGAGCAGTGAGGATGGCCAAACGAATCGACACCGAAACACGGGAGAAATTATTCAGGTGCATGCGGCCAAACTGGAATTTTTACCGAAAAAGTCCATCACCAATTTTGGTTATGGCCAACTCTTTCGGGTAACATCCCCATAATTGGCGATTAACGCTGGAGGTGGTTTGGCCTACTTTTAAACCTTATAACCGGGCGAACTGACTGCGAAACACATCCAATAAATTCCTGTGCACATATTTTCGGCAAATAAAAACGTTTTCACTACGACGGCGCTTATTTTTGGCGCCGCTTTTTTTTCAGCGCTTCACACTTCCCGCGCGGCTGAATCCAAGTTTGATTTTGTTGCGCATCCGGAATTGACCAACAGTTATTCGGCGGAAAAAGGGTTCGGTTTTGATTTTGGAACTTCGGCGAATCACGTGTCCGGCGGCGGGGTGACGAGCGATAAACCGTTTTTCTTTTCGGTCGCGGTGCCGGAGGGAAATCATCGAGTGA
>DASZPR010000068.1:0-2607 GCA_035550235.1 Verrucomicrobiia bacterium
CGCGAGCACAATCGTGCCTAAAATATTCGATGAGCCACCGCCGTTGTTGACGAGCGTCGAACGATACACCGTGTAAAAATTCGCCCCCGACACCGTGCCCCAATTCAGCGTCACGCTCTGATGCGCAACACCGCCGATCGCTAGGCTTGCCGGTGCTCCGGGTACGTTGGTCGAAATGCCTCCGTCTGGCGTCGCTGCGGAACTCTGCGGAGAGTTCGCACTACTGCCAACCGGATTGACCGATTGCACCACATAATAATATGTCGCCCCATTCTCCGCGCCGGTATCCACGTAAGTCGCATTGTTGAGCCCGCTGCCGCAAACGGGACCGGTGACGCCATTCGTGATGGACACGTAGCCACTGCCGGAAGTTGTCGACCGCAAAATATTGTAACTCGTCGCACCGGGCACGACCGGCCAGCAAATCAAATTGCAGTTGTTGCCCGCGTAAGCTGCCACGCTCGCGGGCGGCGGCGGAACGTAACCGGGCAATTCCAGCCGGATGTAGTCATACATCGAATGGTTCGCGAAGTAACCGCCCTTGCGCATGTTGATCGTGATCGTGTTCTGCCCCGCGTGCAGAAAACCGCTGGAAACGGCGAGGCGCTTGTCGGCGTACAATCCATGAATGCCCTCGCGAATCGTCGAATCACTTTCGTTGCCGGAATTGTCGTAAGACGGATCGTAACCGTTATTGCCCGCGATGTTGTTGCCATTCACCTGAACGATCAACGGTCCCTGGTATGAAGAGGCCGTGGCAATGTACAATGATGCCCCGGCCGCCGGCGCGGACGGCAAATTAAACGTGATGGTGGAAGTCGAGCCGTTGTAATTCCCCGCCGCATCGGTGACGACTGGCTGCACAAAATTCCAATCCGTCGTCCAACGGCCCTGGCCAACGATGTAATTCGGCCCGCTCGGGAAATCGAACAGATATTCCAGCCACTTGCTCCACACCGGGCTTGGATTCGCGGCGTTCGGCCCAATATCGCCAACCCACCAATCTTCACCATGGCGGAATTTTCTCGAAGTGCGATCCGGATAACCGATTTCAAAAACCGTCGGCCCCACCCGCGTGGGAGTCCAGGTGACCGCGCCCAAATTATTTGTCGTGCCGCCCGTCACCGTCACGCTGAATGGCGACGCCGGAATATCCACCGAATTCGGTGCGCTGCCGCCGGATTGCGCCTGCGATTGAAACGTGCCCGCCGCGCCTGGTCCGAATGCGTATAAAGTGTAATTGGCCCCCGCGATGACGTTGGGGATCGAGAAATTTCCATTCGCGTCCGTCTTCACCCAGAATTGATAAGGCTTCGTCCATTTCTGAAAATCATACGTCGCGGAGGTGGTGGTCGGTTGTTGCACCACACCGACCCCCAAGTTGGATGCGGAAGCGTTGGGATTAAAAACGTCGTTGATGACAATCTGGCCCGCCACCGTTCCGCGATTCGCCGCCGGCGCATAATCCGGCACGCTGGTGAACCACGCATACGGCCACGCGCCCGCTTCGGCCGAAGCCTGCGCCAACGCGTCCGCGTAGAGCGCCTGCGCCGCCTGGTTCGTGTTCGCGATGGAACCCGAAATGTTATTGCAATAAATGAAGTAAGGCCCGTAAACGTGCGTCCAAGGCTCACCCGCGTTCCATCCGGCGTCCGTGCCGCCGCCGTAATGGCTGCCATGCGTCACGTTGAGAATCGTCGTGCCGATGTGCTCCATCAACTCGCGCTTCATCGGTCCGCCGTTGTAATATTCAACACTCGCGGAAACATTCCACAGCCCGATGTTGCGCCCGCCCGTGCCGACACTGCTCCAACCCCAAACGCGTTCCTCGCCGAAGTCCGCGCTGTATTTATATTTGTCCTCGTATTGCCCGGCGTAAATGCCGTTGGTCCACTGCGAAACTTCCACGGGCGCGCCGATCACTCCAATCGCCGACCCGCCCGAAACCTCCATCAACCGATTCCGCGTGGCATCCACACTCATCCAATTGAAAGTAGCGCCCGCGTAAATATTATCCCGCGTCTCGCCCAGGCTCATGGCCGCATCCACGCTGCGATGGCTCCAAATCGGCGTGACATAAAAACCCGTCGCTCCTCGCAGCAGGGAAAAGTGAATGTCCACCGTGCCGCTGCTGGCGGAAGAGAACAGGCAGTCCACCTCGGCGTAATCCGGCGTATTGGCCACCACCGAATACGTCGCCGCGCCGGTGCTGAACCCGCCAAATTCCCAATAAAGCAACCCCCCATTATTGCCGCCGCTCAACACATTGTAAGTCGTGGGCGTGCCGGTGTTGTTGTAGGTGTAATTGATTGTGTGAATCGTCGCATCTGTCTTTGTGATAACGATGGAAATGATGCCATTCGCCATGGTGACGGTGCCGTCGCCGTTATCCACCAGCGTCACGTTAGCGCCCGTGCCGGTGCCGCCGCCGGGGATATTGGCGTAAACCGGACCGCTGGCGAGTGCGAGACCGAGGGAGAATAGAAATGCGAGGCAACGTTTCACCAGGATATATCTTTCAATGCGCGACGGCGAACGGGCGTTAGCTGATTTCCATTCCAAAAATTACGGATATTGCCTGATTTCACAGATTCGGTGTCACCCGCA
>DASZPR010000069.1:0-2509 GCA_035550235.1 Verrucomicrobiia bacterium
ACATGCGTGGCCACCGGGACGCTGGCGGGCGGGCCCGGTTGAGTTGGTTTAGCTGCCGCGGGAGCGCCGCCCAAGAGCGCGCCCAGACCACGGCCCAAAGCTGGTTTTGCCATAGAGCCAGAGTGTCGCACACCGCCGAAGTTGTCAATTCAGTCGCGCGGATTTACGGCGCGGAGGTCTGGAGTAACGGAACATCTCCCGGCGTCGCGACCCACAACAGTGGTTGCGTGATGGCAATGTTCCGGCGGATTTCGAGATCAGTCGGGTCGGGATCCAACTTTTTCCAAAGTTCAAAATATTTGGTATCGCCGGATTCAGCATACGCGAAGAGCAGACAAGGTTCGCGCGCGGGCCAAGCGTCCCAATGCGCGATGTCTTTGCCGCGCCCGTCGGCCAGCCACTTCTGTTTATCGGCGAGATAGGGATAAATAAACTCCGTCGATTTCAACGGCGTGACACCGTCCGGCAATTTGAACTTCCACAAATCCTCCTGCGGCTTCGATAGCAGCACGCAAAGAATCGCCACGTTGTCGGCCTGGAAAATGGAATAGCCGTAGGGCTTCGTGCGTTTCAACTCGAGGGGAAAACTGCCATCCGCCGCCATTTGCTTCGGGAGCAGGATTTTCTCAAAGCGTTCGCGGCAGAAATCCAAGGTCTTTTGGTCGCCCACAAATTTTGCGAAACTCGCGAGCTGCACGAAATACGCGATGCTGTGATTATTCGCGGCTTCCATTTCTTTCACGCCGTTGGTGGCGGTCGTCATCCAATGGTCGTAATCCGTGAACCATTTTTTCAGGCCGACATCAACCGCTGGATCGAACGCGGGCGATTTTTCGAGAAACTGAACGGCTACCGGCAATTCGGCAAGATGCAGGGTGTCAATAATACCGTAGGACCTGCCCGTCGCCACTCCGAGGACGGCCTGGGCGTAATCCAAATTCGGATTCATTCGGGTCTTTTCGTCGAGAAAGAAAACGCGAATGAACGCCTCGGCTTTGCGGACATATTTGTCATCGCCCGTCAACGCATACGCCGCCGCGAGTGCGGCGACGGAATCCTTCATGGTGCGCATTGCCATGCGATGATATTCGAAATTCTCCGGATTGGTTTCACCGTCGCGATTGATGTAGGGCAGCTTGTTTTTATTCGTCGGATTCGGCCAGGTGTAATCCGCCTGCGAAAAGAAATCGTGGGGCCCGCCCGCGCTGTTGGTTGCGATATGGTCAGTAATCGCCGGCGGCGTCAAAGTGAGCGCTTCATTTGCGAGCTTAAGAATTCTGGCGCGATCAATTTCAGCGACCGTTTTGGCGAGGTCACTGGATGGCGCAGCGTGACTGAATATTGCGAACAGAAACGAGCCGATTGCGGGCAGAATAATTCTCGATAGGGGTAGTTTCATAAGCCGAACTATGGCAGCGAGCATATTCTTTTTCTACCCCCAATCGGGGGATTCGTCGAAATAACAAAAAGGCGCGGACATTACGTCCGCGCCTTCGATGAAATATCCAAGTTATCAACGCTGAATACGCGCCGAACCGCCTTTGGCGAGTGCCTTGACCTGTTCCACCGTCGACATGGTCGTGTCGCCGGGGAACGTCGTCAGCAACGCACCGTGCGCCCAGCCGAGATTCACGGATTCCTGCGGTGATTCCCCGCTTAGCAAACCGTAGAAAAATCCCGCCGCATAGCCATCGCCGCCGCCGACGCGATCCACCACGTCGAGTTCGCAAGTCGGCGCAGTGTAGGTTTTACCCTCCACCCACGCCACGGCGCCCCAACTGTGGCGGTTCGTGGAATGCACTTCGCGCATGGTTGTGGCGACCACTTTGATATGCGGATGCTTCTTGGTGACGTTGCCCATCATGCTGAAGAACGCGCTCGGATCGAGTTTCGATTTCGCATGCACTTCCGGTCCGGGAATGCCGAGGCCGAGTTGCAAATCTTCCTCGTTGCCAACCAGCACGTCCACATTCTTCACAATGCGATCGAGAATTTCCACCGCGCGCTGATGACCGCCGGAAATATTCCAAAGCTTCGCGCGGTAATTCAGGTCGAACGATGTGACCGCTCCCGCCTTCTTGGCGGCTTTCATGGCGTCAATGATGACTTCGGCGGTGGTTTCGGACAACGCCGCGAAAATGCCGCCGCTGTGGAACCAGCGCACGCCGTCTTTGAAAATTTCCTTCCAGTTAAAATCTCCCGGCTTCAACTGCGCTGCGGCTTCGTTGCAACGATTGTAAAACACCACCGGCGCGCGCACGCCCTGCCCGCGGTCGCTGTAAACCGTCGCCATGTTCGGACCATGAACGCCGTCGTGTTTGAATTTCTTGTAAAACGGTTTCACCCCCATGGCGCGCACGCGTTCGGCAATCAAATCGCCGATTGGGTATTCCACCATCGCGGTCGCGATGCCCGTGTTGAGGCGGAAACAGTCGGAGAGATTCGCCGACACGTTAAATTCACCGCCGCTGACATGGATGTCGCAATGGGTCGCTTTGCGGAAAGGAAT
>DASZPR010000070.1:0-4624 GCA_035550235.1 Verrucomicrobiia bacterium
CGGTGAGTTTCACGATGCCTTGAAGCACTTCGGTCCAGATCACCGCTTCCAATCCGCCGAACAGCGTGTAGAGCACGGTCAGGAAGCCGACGCCGATGATGACGTAATATTTGTCCCAGCCGGTCATCCCGCAGATCGCGGTGGTGATGGTGAACAGCACAAAACCCATTTTGGAAAAATGCCCCGCCGTGAATGCCAGCGCACTGTAGGCCCGCGCACCGTAACCGAAGCGTTTTTCAAAATACTCGTACGCGCTCATGCCCACCGCGTGCCGGAAAAATCCAATCAACGTCGTCCCCAGCACCAGCAGCACGCCGACCGCCATGAAGCCCGGCACCAACTGGTTCCAATCGCCCTTGAACGCCGCACCCGGGTACGCGACGAACGTGATGCTGCTGATGATCGTCGCAAAAATGGAAAGGCCCATCGCCCAGTGAGGGATCGAGCGTCGCGCGACGAAATAGGCCTCCGTCGAGGTTTGCCGTCGGGCAAACCGGAAGCCAATCACCGCCACCACCGCGAAATAAAGCGCGATGATCACCGCATCCAATGGGCGCACCGAAGTCACGTTATGGTCTTTCCTCCTTTACGAGCAGACCGCTCGAAAACTTTCCGGAAAATTTGACGCTGCCGTCCTCATTCCATTGCCATGCCGGACCCTCCGCGACAAGCCCAAAAAAGCTCCGTTTCAGGTCGCGCGCCTGCGGCCGGGTGTTCCAAGTGGATTCCATTTTCTTTTTCCCGTTGGGCCAGAACTGAGTCCACACGCTGCGATTGCTTTTCAAATCGTGCTCCCAACTCCAAAGTTTTTTGCCATCCGCCGACCAAAACGTTTCGGTGCCGGTTTTGCGTCCGCTCGCGTAAGTGACTTCGTGCTGCTTCGCGCCGCTCTCGTAAAAATCCGTTTCTTTTCCATCGAGCAGGTAACGCCCGCCGGGACAAATTCGCGCGCTCCATTGCGACCGCACTTTGCCATTGGGAAAATTCTCGGAGAACTTTTTGATACTGCCGCCGCTTGTTTCAGGGGCGATGTCGCCCGCGTCCGAGAACACCCACGCCTCGTTCATTTCATAGTCCAGGCATGGCTGCGTGACCGTCGTCAAAACATGAATCACGCCGTTGGGCGCCTGGCGTGCCGTGACGTAGCCGACGGTGCCGTTGGTGCCGCGTTGAAAATTCGGCAGCTCCACCGGCAATGTCTTAATGTGCCACGAGGCTCCGTTGTCCTGGGAAATCGCCACGAAACAACCGTTGCCATATTTCCAGCCCTCTGGCGGCGGGCGATTCGCCTTGTTCAAAAACGCATCGCTGACAAAAAATAAATGACCATTCGCCAGCCGGATGAGGGACGGACGTTGCGCCGAGCCCAGCGGCGGAAACGGCGAAGGTTTGCTCTCGCTCCAGCTCTCGCCCCAGTTGGTTGAGGTGTTCTCCGGCGACCAGCCATTCGTGCTGGAATTTTTGCCACCGATTGACAGCAAATCGCCGCGGTCGTCCAGCGGCACAATCACCGAATGCCGCCCGCCGGTGCGACCGGGCATCTGTTTCCAGTGAATGCCCTCATCGCTACTGCGCCACAAAAAACTGGAGGCCCCATTGCCGTCCATCGCGAAATAAATTGAGTGATCCGGCCCGCGAAACGCGCTGGTGATGGGCTGCGCCTCGTATTCCACCGCCGCGTGCTCGAGTTCCGGCAGCCACAATTTCCAGGTCGCACCATTGTCAATGGAGGTGGCGATCTTGAACGGCGCCCAGTCCGAGAAATTCCGTCCACCGCCGAAGAACCAGATCTTGTTGCCGTCTTTCCACAGCATCCCGGACTGGTCATTGACGTTCTTGAAATCGAGATACAATTCCGGCAGGTCCCATTCTTCCGCGCCATAACGCAATCGCGCCTGGGCAAAGGTCGTCGTGGGCGCAGCCTCCGCATCAC
This sequence comes from Verrucomicrobiia bacterium, assembly GCA_035550235.1. Lineage (GTDB taxonomy): Bacteria > Verrucomicrobiota > Verrucomicrobiia > Limisphaerales > DASXHY01 > DASXHY01. The sequence goes on from DASZPR010000070.1 coordinate 1,934, forward strand.
CCGGCGGCGTGCTGAAATAAATCGCCAACGCGTCGCCGTTCGGCAAAATCTCAAATCCCGGCGAATGATTGTGCGTATAAACCAACGGATCGATGCCTGCCAGCATGCCGATGTTGGAAGTCGTGTTCTCCGGCGGAATAGGCATCGCAAACCGCACAGTGAAATAGGGTTGCTTCGGATCAGGCCCGAACAATGCCGGCTCGGAACCTTGTTTCACGGCGGATTGGTTGAAAGGAACACCGCGTTCCGCCGTGTCAGCGATCAGATTGGAACTCGCGAAGGTAAAACCGGCTGCCTCCACATGAGCAGTTAAATTCGTTGCAGCGCGCGCGAGCGGACACAAACTCGACACCAGCGCGAGCAACATCGCCACGCGCTTTCGCGCCGACACGTTTTCAGCCAAACACATACTTTTTGAGGACGCCCGATACTACTACCAACGATGGTTTTGCGTCATCCGAAATACGCCAAATAACTTGCTAAAAATGATATTGGAGGGATCTGAATCATAATACGCTTGCTTCCACACGCCGCCGCACGATTCTTTGTCCCAGACCATCTTGCGTTCATGAAACACGCCATCAACACTACTCCGGTTCTCGGTGTCATCTACGGCAATCGCGATTTCTTCCCTGACCAATTGGTCGCCGAGGCGCGGGCGGACATTGCCAAACTTTTCGGCCAGCTTGGTATTAAAGCCATCCAACTCGGCGAGTCCGATTCCAAGCTCGGCGGCGTCGAGACCCACGCCGAAGCCCGCAAATGCGCCGAACTTTTCCGCCGTCATGCCGATGAAATTGAGGGCGTGCTCGTCTGCCTGCCGAATTTTGGCGATGAAAAGGGCGTCGCGGACACGTTGAAAATGTCAAAGCTGAACGTGCCCGTCCTCATCCAGGGCTATCCGGACGATTTGAAACAACTTTCGCCCGCGCGCCGTCGCGATGCTTACTGTGGAAAAATTTCCGTTTGCAACAATCTGGTCCAGGCGGGCATCAAATTTTCGCTGACGAGCAAGCATGTGTCGCATCCGGGATCCGATAGCTTTAGCCGGGATTTGCAGAATTTCCTCGGAGTTTGTCGCGTCGTGAATGGCTTGCGTGGTGTTCGTCTGGGCGCCGTCGGCGCGCGGCCGGGGGCGTTCAATACCGTTCGCTACTCGGAAAAACTCCTCGAACGCCACGGCATCAATGTCACCACCATTGACCTTTCGGAAATTCTCGGCAAGGCAAACAAGCTCGATGCCCAGGCTGACGCTGTGAAAACGAAGCTTGCGGAAATCACTGGTTATGCCCCGGCGCCAGGTGTGCCTGCGGAAAAATTATTGCAGATGGCCAAGATGGGCGTGGTGCTCACCGACTGGATGAATGCCAATGCCATCGACGCCACCGCCATTCAATGCTGGACCTCGGTTCAGGAAAATTTCGGCTGCAATGTCTGCACGCTGATGAGCATGATGAGTGAGAAATTCCTCCCCAGCGCCTGCGAGGTGGATGTCACCGGCGTGCTCACGATGTATGCGATGCAACTCGGTGGCGGCACGCCCGCGGCGCTGGTCGATTGGAATAATAATTACGCCGATGACGATGATAAGTGCGTCCTGTTCCATTGCGGCAACTGGGCGAAATCATTTCTGCCGGACATTAAAATCGCAAACGCGCCCATTCTCGGCAGCATTCTCGGCGTCGAAAATACCTATGGCGCACTCGAAGGCCGCACGCCGGCGGGCCCGCTGACTTACGGACGGATCACTACCGCGGATGCCGAAGGCAAAATCCGTTGTTACGTTGGCGAAGGCGAACTGACAAACGACGAATTGAAAACCTTCGGCAATCGCGCGGTTGCCAAAATCCCGCGGCTGCAAAAGCTCATGCACCACGTTTGCCAGCAGGGGTTCGAGCATCACGTCGTTATGACGCAATCGCACTCGGCCGCAATTTTGGCCGAGGCATTTGGGAATTATTTTGGTTGGGATGTTCATACGCATGAATAATTGGTTCTTGGAATTTTGAACTTTCTAAATGACTGATCGCGAACTCCAACTTAAATCCGTCCACCTGCGCAAGAAAACGCTCGAAGCGATTTTCGAAGCGGGCGCCGGCCACACTGGCGGCGGCCTCTCGTGCCTCGATATTCTGAACGTGCTCTACAACCGCATTCTCAATGTCTCGCCGGAAACGTTTTCCTCGCCCACACGCGATCGGTATGTTCAAAGCAAGGGCCATTCGGTCGAAGCGCTTTACGCCGTGCTGGCTGATCGCGGATTTTTTCCCGAAGCCGAACTGAAGACGATTTGCCACTACAAATCTCATTTCGTCGGCCACCCTACGCGGCACATTCCTGGCATTGAAATGAACACCGGCGCACTCGGTCACGGCCTGCCCATCTGCATCGGCATGGCGCTCGCGGCCAAAATGGATAACGCCTCGTATCGCGTGTTCACCTTGCTCGGCGATGGCGAGCTCGCCGAAGGCTCGAACTGGGAAGCTGCCCTCGCGGCCGCGCATTACAAATTGGATAACCTTACCGCTATCATCGATCACAACACGCTGCAAATCACCGGCCGCACGCGCGATGTTTGCAGCAACGAGCCGCTTGATGAAAAATGGCGCGCCTTTGGTTGGGCGGTGAAAGTCATCAACGGTCACAACTTTGCCGAGTTGACCGACGCGTTGAGCAACCCCGCCGAAGCCG
>DASZPR010000071.1:0-7956 GCA_035550235.1 Verrucomicrobiia bacterium
GAGAGTGTGAGAAATTTTTGCTTCAGCAATTCCGCGTCTAGCCATGGGCGACGTGGTTCGTTGAGGAGGGCGAAGTAGTCGGTCATGAAAATTAGAGCACGCGGGAAGAAGGAGCTTCATTTCCCCTGCCGTTTCGAAATCGCATCGTATAACTTCGCGAAAACCTTTCCATAAGCCACTGCTGTGTCTCGTGGAATCTCCCCGTCTTCATCTCGGGCTGATTCGTCTGCGCCTGCCTCTATTAATAATTTCACCATTGGCAATCCGGTGGCTGGTTTTCCATCCTGCACGGTCGTGTCGCAATCCCCGTCCACGGCAAGGTGCAGGGGAGTATATCCTTGAAGGTCTTTGGCGTTGATATGCGCGCCGCGAGCCAGCAGCAATTTCGCAACGTCCTCACAGCCATTGGCTGCGGCCAGATGAAGAAGCGTGTCGTTGTTCGCGTTGCATTGGTTCACCTCTCCGCCACTTTCGAGATACCTTTGGATGTCTTCAATTTGCAAACCCCGCGGACTATTGGACCAGAAGCTTGAACTCTTTTTGCCGAAAGAGCGGCTCATTAACTGTTCGAAGGTTAATGATTTATCAATCTTTGATTTCGCCCACCACATGGCAGAAATGTTTTTGTGGATGTCACGCGCTGAAACTCTCGCCGCACGAACAACTCGTCGCCGCATTCGGGTTCTTCACCTTGAAACCACCCTGCAGAGTATCGAGATAATCCAACTCGCTGCCTGTGACGTAAAGCGCGCTCTTGGGGTCCACCACCACGCGAACGCCGCCGGTTTCGACGAGAAAATCGCGGTTCGCCGGGTTGTCCTGTAAATCCATCTTGTATTGCAGCCCCGAACAACCACCCCCCACGACCGATACGCGCAACACGCCATTCGGACGATTCTGCTTTTGCAGCAACATACTCACGCGCTTCGCCGCGCTGGGCGTGACCTTGATCAACCGCTCATCGCTCACGCGAAAGCTCGGCTGCGTGCTTTGGGTTGGGGCCGGTTTGGCAATCATTGAACGCGCACAATCTAGCCGTGTGTGGATTCAACGTCAATGTAACCTCAGGAGCGCGGTCTTCAGGGGCGCGTTTCAGTTTTTTGAAGGTTGGCCAGATGTCTTTCGGTTCCGAAGGAACCATTGAAAATAGCCCGGCAGTTCACTGCCGGGGATGGATGGAAACGCGACGAGTCCCGCAGGGACGGCTGGAACAAGGGTTGCCTAATTCAACCGTCCCGTCCGGGACTTGAAGGATTACGGTCGAGTCCCGGCGTTAAAACGCCGGGTTATTCTCGGAAGTCCCTTCGGGACCGGAAGTATTGGGATTTCCTATTCTACTCAAAAATTGAGATGCGCCCGGCCTTCAGGGCGCTTCAATGTTCGTTGGTCGAGGCTGGTTGGATTTCCGGTTCTTGGCTCTTCGCACGTTTCGCGCTGAAACCGCATAAATGCCGCGCTCCCGGCCTTGGCGAAATCTGTATTTATCTGCGCCCCTCTGTGGCTTATTCTTTCGCCCGTGAAATTGATTTCCTGGAACGTCAACGGCCTGCGCGCGGTGTTGCGCAAAAATTTTCTCGAATATCTCGAAAAGGAAAATCCCGATGTCCTCTGCCTCCAGGAAATCAAATGCGGCCAGAACGACATCGACCAACTTTGGCCCAACCAGTACACTGTCTTTTGGAATTGCGCGGAAAAGAAGGGCTATTCCGGCACCGCGATCTTCGTCAAAAAACGGCCAGTGAACGTCGCGCCGCACATCGGCATCGTTGAGCACGACAAAGAGGGCAGGGTGCTTACCGCTGAACTGGACGATTTCTTTGTCGTGAACGTCTACGTGCCCAACTCCAAACGCGATCTCACTCGTCTGCCGTATCGCCAGCGTTGGGACAAGGATTTCCTGACCTACCTCAAAAATCTCGAGAAGAAAAAGCCGGTGATTTTCTGTGGTGACCTGAACGTGGCCCATACTGAAATCGATCTCGCGAATCCCAAGTCCAACGTCCACAACCACGGCTTCACGCCGGAAGAACGCGCCGGGTTCGACTCGGTTATCAAAGCCGGATTCATCGACACCTTCCGCGAATTTGAAAAAGGCGGCGGCCATTACACCTGGTGGAGCGTCATGAGCGGCGCGCGCAAACGAAACATCGGATGGCGCCTCGATTATTTTCTCATCAGCGCCTCACTTCGCCCGCGGTTGAAGAGCGCCTTCATCCGCAAGGAAATCGAAGGCTCGGATCATTGCCCGGTTGGCATTGAAATCCAGTAACGATAACTCTGGTCCGGTGGCTGCTGTATTGCTATGGTGGCGAAGCGGAAGTGTAAACTCGATGCCCGGTGTGTTGACGCAAAACGGACTCGGCTTATACTCTTTCCGGTATCGAGGTTACCAGAATATTATGAATATGGATTCTTATACGCAGGCAGCTCCAGTCATTGAACTGGACGAAAATTCGCGCGGACGTTTTATTTCCCGCGCTTACAACCATTTGTTCGGCGCGGTCGTCGCGTTTGTGGCGCTCGAAGTTTTTCTGTTCAAGAGCGGCATGGCCGAAAAAATCGCCAGCGTGCTTTTGGGCGGCTCCTGGCTGCTCGTGCTCGGCGGCTTCCTGGTCGTTTCGTGGCTGGCCCGTTCGGTGGCGCATCGTTCTGCGTCCAAGGCGGCGCAATATGCCGCGCTGGCCGGTTACGTGGTCGCGGAAGCGATCATCTTCGTGCCGCTGCTTTACATCGCGGAACATTACGCGCCCGGCGCCATCGCCAGCGCTGCGATGGTGACGTTCCTCGGCTTCGTCGGCCTTTCAATGGTGGCATTTATTACCCGGAAAGATTTTTCATTCCTACGGGGCATTCTTTTTTGGGGCGGCATCGTCGCGATCGTCCTAATCATTGCAGGGGTTGCGTTCGGCTTCCAACTCGGCACGTTTTTCAGCGTGGCAATGGTCGGTCTGGCTGGCGCTGCCATTCTCTACGACACGTCAAACATTCTGCATCATTATCCGCAAGACCGTTATGTTGCGGCGGCGCTGGAATTGTTCGCCTCCGTGGCGTTGATGTTCTGGTACGTGTTGCGCCTGTTCCTGTCCCGTCGCTAATCGAGGGCTGATCAAAGCGTTTTAATCCAAATTCAAATGCCGCATCGCCATTCGCGATGCGGCATTTCTTTTGAAAATGGGAGACGCGTCACACCGTGCGCGCCGCGCTAATTTGCAACCACCGGCTGCGGCCTTCCAATCGCCGTATAAAACACGTTGGCGATATACGAATGCGACTTGCTCGTCGGATGGATGGGATCCCAGAAAACATATTTCGCGCCCGGCCCGGTGAAACTCTTGTCGAGCAATTTGGGATCCGTCAGCGCATCAATGCTCTTTTGGGTAAAACCATTGGCCTTGGCCGTTTTGAGAAGGGTCTTTTCGCCGATATACATGTCGGCCCGGTAAATCGTGAGGTCCGGATAAGTCTTCTGCAGCGCCGTCAACGACCTCGACAGCTTGTTGTTGAACATCTTCACTTTGCTTTGCAGATAGGATTTCAAAAATCCCGGCAACTTGTTGAGCAGCGGAATCGTCGTCAAATCGACTGTGTTCGGCACGAGAATAAACCGCGCGCCCTTCGACCGCAGAGTTACCACCGCATTGGAAATATTATTCGCCGAGGCAGTGGTGAGCTGAATCCAGGCGGTCTCGTTGAACCAGAAGCTTTGATACTGTTGCAGGAAATCGTTGCCGCCCGCCCACACGACAAACAATGTGTTACTGACGTCGCCGGCGGGAACGTATCGGCCGGTTTCACCCAGCGCGCCGCCGGTTGTTCCGCCGCTGTGCGCAAAATTATTGCTCGGGTTGTAAGGAAAACCCAATTGCGTGGAAAGATATTCTATCCACAACGGCCCGTTCGACCAACGGCCTTGATAGTGCAGATACGGTTCCGCCGGCACATTGCCGGTGTCGGTCAAGCTGTCGCCAAACGCCACGATCGCATCAAATGCCGATGCGGAAAAAGCGACCAAGCAGCAAACAGCGACGCACAGGAAGGTCAGTCGAGGTTTCATCACCGCTGAGAATAGCTTGTTCCGGGCCAAACAAACGAGCGGTTTCTGGCCGCTTGAATTATGCTCACAAGCCGCCTTCTCCGTCCCGAAACCGTTACCGTCACCCATCGCTGCTGGGGCGAGCGTCTTCGGGAGCCTTTTCTGTTGCTTTTATAGACACGGTCTCACCTGAAAACACTCCTTTAACCACGGTAAAGTAGCTTGATATTTGCGACCGGACATGTGTTTTAAGCGCGTGCTGACGACCATCCGCAAGGCCGAATACGCCGAGTTGATTGCGCTCTATCTGATCCAGGGCGCGGCCGCGGCCATGTGGCTCGTGCCGTTGACGACCGTCCTCAGCGCTCATGGGCTCGGGATGCTCCGACCCTATGCTTATGCCGCTACCGGTTTGGCGGCGTTCATTTCCCCGCTCATTTTCGGCGCCATGGCCGACCGTCACGCTTCGCCAGTGAAAGTGCTGCGCGGCCTCGCGTTCGCCACCGCCATCATGATTGCCGTCGTCTCGGCGGCCATCGGTGCTGGTTTGAATCGCTGGCTCGTGCTGGGGTTAATTCAGGTTTATTCGCTATGCGCCTCTCCGTTGGGCAGCATTTCTGCGACAGTCATTTTGGCGCGCATTGCGAATGCCCAGAAAGAATTCGGCCCCATCCGCGGGATGTACACGCTCGGCTGGATCATCGGTTGCCTGGTCGTCAGCGCGTTGAACGCCGATCAATCCACTCGCTCCGGTTACGCCGGGGCCGTCACCTGGCTGATTGTCGCCGGATTCACATTTTTCCTCCCGCCGCTGGAAACCCCGCGCGCTGTTGCGCAACTAACCCTCCGCCAGCGCCTCGGCTGGGACGCGCTCGCGCTGCTCAAGAACCCCGATCACCGCGTTGTCTATCTTACCGTGGCGCTGAATGCGATACCGCTTGCCGCGTTTTATCCTTACACACCGCCGCACATGCGTGAGCTCGGCCTGCAACATACCAGCGCCTGGATGTCTCTCGGGCAAGTGACCGAACTCATCTGCATGTTCACGCTCGGCGCGGCGCTCGCGCGCTGGCGGTTGAAATGGATTTTCGTCGCCGGCCTCGGCTTCAGCGTGCTGCGCTTTGTGCTCTGCGCGCTGAACAGCCAGTTTTGGCTGCTCGCCGGCGTCTTCCTCCACGGCGCTTCGTGTACGCTCGTCATGAGTACGGCGCAAATTTACATCGATCAGCGCGTGGATGCCTCCTGGCGCGCCCGGGCGCAGGCGTTGATGACCGTGGTCTATACTGGCGCGGGAAATATGTTCGGTTACCTGAGTGCCGGCGCGTGGTTTGCCGTCTGCACTGGGCCAATGGGAACTCGCTGGACGATGTTCTGGAGCGGGCTCGCCGCGGCTTGTGTCGGAGTGCTGGTTTACTTCCTCGCGGTTTACCAGGGGCGCACGCGAGAGAGTTTTCAAAAAGGGTAGGGTGGCGGCGGCTAACGTTCTTCAAAATCAGGTCTCACGGCCGCGACCGCGCAATTCATCCATGATTTTCAAAATCCCTTCGCGAATCTGAAACAGTTCCTGTCGCGCTTCAACGATCATTGATTCCGGGAGTAGTTTTTTTGGCGCCACCGCTTCCAGGCCGGCCTGCGATTTGTGAAGATGATCCAGCGCGCGTTTGAGACAGGCCACGGTAAATGAATTGTCTTCGTAAGGGCGGCCTTCCGCGATTCCATCGAGTGCGCCGGCCAATTTTGCCCCGGTGGTTTGAAATTCGAAAATGAATTGCTCCAGGTCTTTGTCCTCGGTTTTATCCAGTTCCATCTCGTCGACCTGATGCCAGTATTTCATCGCACTCTCAAAGCACCGATGCTGCAGCGGATGACACAACTCGCCATCTTCGGTGCGAATCCAATCAATGCCTTCGCGATGCGGGTCTGGTTCGGGCTCCGGCTCATTCAACGCTTCTTCGCAGGCGCGATTCATTTCCTCCACGCGGCGATTCTGCTCCTCGGCTTCTTCCTCGGTCAATTCCCGGTTCCAGCCCATTTCTTCGGCGATTTTTTCTTCGGCCTCGTCCGAGTCGCCGTATTTATCCTGCAGTTCCATGTATTTTTCCGTGCGCGCGTCGGATTCTTTCAGGAATTTCTCGTAGTCATGCTCGTCCCATTCCTCATCCGGGTCCTTTTGGCCATCCTTCTGCGCATCGATGGCTTCCTTGAGTTTCTGCATGAAGGACGCCATGCCGTCCGCGGCATCGCGGGCGCGTTGTTCATCTTCTTCCGGAGTCAATCGCCAGAGCGGCGGAGAAATGTCCAGTTGGTAATCAGCACTCTCGATGACCACGCGCCCATTGTATTCACTGAACCATTCCAGGTAGAGACTGTTGGCCATGTGTTCCGGCGGCTTTTCGCCACGCTTGCACATCGCGTATCCCTCTTCGAACGGGACATCCCACGCGCGAACTTTGCGCGACGCGGTGATATCCCCGATCACGCCTTTCTGCAACGGATTCAAGGATTCGATATGTCTACGAGCAATGGGTTCGAGGGGGTTGGTGAATTTCAGCAAACAGCCTGCGAGGTCGGGCCACGCGTTTCCCGTGAGTTCGAGCGTGACCGGCTCATCGCGGCCGCAGACCCAGATTTTTCCGCGCACGATGCCCTTCTCGCGATTATCAATCTCGCCACGCAATACACTGTCGTGAATCCGAAAGGCCATACTCGGCAGGTCGTTGGATTGAAATCAGGATAAACCCAACCGTTTAAACCGATTTCCCACTTCCTTGAAGTGAAAATCCAGCGAGCACAATTTCTCCAATTCGCCGTCTTTGAAATGTTTCGCCACCTCCGCATCGGACTTCAGTTGCGCCACAAAATCCGCGTCGTCGCGTCCCGCGTGCTTCACTTCCCACGTCTTCATTGCGTTGCGTTGGACGAGTTCGTAAGCCTGCTCGCGCGTGAGGCCTTTCCGGATCAACGCCAGCAACACCGTCTGCGAATTCCACATGCCCAGGCTCAGCCCGAGGTTCTTTTTCATGTTCTCGGGATACACATTGAGCCCATCCATAAGCCGCGTCAGCAGGCTGAACATATAATCGAGCAACGTGCACGAGTCCGGAAAAATAATCCGCTCCACGCTGCTGTGGCTGATATCGCGCTCGTGCCACAGCGCCACGTCTTCCATCGCCGCGAGCGCATTCCCGCGAATCACCCGCGCCAGGCCCGTGAGCCGTTCCCACGTAATGGGATTCCGCTTGTGCGGCATCGCGCTGCTGCCTTTCTGGCCTTTGGTGAACGGCTCTTCGGCCTCCAAAACTTCCGTGCGCTGCAAATGGCGGAACTCCACCGCCCAGCGTTCGATGCTCGCCGCGGTCAGCGCGAGCGTGTTCATGAATTCTGCGTGCAAATCGCGCTGCACCACCTGCGTCGCGATCGGCGCGGAGCGCAGCCCCAGTTTCGCGCAAACGTATTCCTCCACCGACGGCGACAAATGCGCATTCGTGCCTACCGCGCCCGAAAGTTTCCCGACCGCCACCACCTCGCGTGCGCGCTTCAACCGCTCCAATGCGCGATTGAATTCATCGTGCATTAACGCGAGTTTCAGGCCGAAAGTTGTCGGCTCGCCATGAATGCCGTGGCTGCGCCCGATGCACGGCGTCATCTTGTGCTCGTTCGCCCGCCGCGCTATGATCGGCAGCAGTTTTTCCACATCCGCGATGAGAATGTCCGCGCTTTGAACCATCTGCAGGGCAAACGCCGTGTCCACGATATCGCTGCTGGTCAGTCCAAAATGAAACCACCGGCTGGCCGTGTCATTGATTTTTTCCGCCACCGCTTCCGTGAATGCGATGACATCGTGATTGCGAAGTTTTTCAATCTCCTTCGCGCGTTCCACAAAGCCCTTCGGGTCGGCATTCCATTGCTCGGCACCGGCTTTA
>DASZPR010000072.1:0-14025 GCA_035550235.1 Verrucomicrobiia bacterium
TGGCCGCCGGAAAGCATGAAACCTTTTTCGCCGACGACGGTGTTGTAGCCCTCCGGTTTTTCCATGATAAACTGGTGAGCATTGGCGGCTCGGGCAGCCGTTTCGATCTGAGCGTCCGTCACGCCCTGGCTGCCGGCGGCGATGTTGCTCCGGATGGTGTCGTGAAACAGGATGGTTTCCTGAGTGACGATTGCAATCTGGCGGCGCAGGTCGGCAATCGCGACATCCCGGATATTAATGCCGCCGATGCGAACAGCGCCGCGTTGCGGGTCGTAGAAACGCGGAAGTAAATTCGCAATCGTCGTTTTGCCCGATCCGCTTTTCCCCACGAGGGCCACCAGTTGGCCGGGCTGGACGGTGAGGTTGATGCCGTGGAGAACGCCCTTTTCACCATAGCTGAAGTCGATGTTATCGAATTGAACTTCAGCGTTGGCTGCTTTCAGTGGCACAGGATTCGGCGGATCCACGATTTCGTTTTTGATGGCAAGCAACTCAAACACCCGGGCACTCGCTGCTTCGGCCTGGTGAATTTGGTTGTAAAGGCGGGTGACGTTTTTGATCGGCGCGTACATCACATAGATGCTGAGAACGAAGGAGAGCAGGTCGCCGGGCTTCATGTTCGTGCCGGACACGTAATAAATCACGGCCGCAATGCCCACGGCGCCGAGGAATTCCATGGCGTTGCCGGGAATTTCATTGGCGCGCACCACGCGCATAATGTGGCTGACGTATTTTCCGGTGGTCGCGCGAAATTGCACGAGCATGGTGTTTTCCAGATTGTAAGCCTTGACCACGCGGTTGCCGGTGAACGATTCGTGCATCAATTTGGAAAGCTCCGCGGCATGGGTTTGCATGGCTCGGGCCGATCGGCGGACTTTCCGGCTGTAGATGGAAATCGGCACGATGCACACCGGCAGCACAATGAGCGAAAGAAACGTAAGGTTGGGATATTGGTAGAAATTGTAGCACAGCATCACGGCAATGGTCAGCGGATCTTTGATGCTGGTGCTGATGGCATTGTTGAGAATGGCCTGAATGGTTTGCGTGTCGCTGGTGATGCGCGAAATCAGGTCACCCGTATTCGCCTGGCTAAAAAAGCTCAAGGGAAGGTTCTGCAAATGACCGAACAGCTTCGAACGCAGGTCGGCAATCGTCCGCGAAGACGCCCAGGTCATCAAGTAGGTATTCAAATAGGCGAACAGGCTGCGCAGGAACATCACCGCCGGAATCAGAGATACGAGAACCGCCATGCCGGCGCGGGTGGTGGGCGAGGGAATTTTGGGGAGGTGTTGCAGCAAAAACTCCGAAAGATGCTGAATGCGTTCGTGGAAGGGACCCGCCTTGGCGGTTTCCTGCGCCAGCGACCCGACGACATCCTGATGAAAAACCACATTGATGACCACCTTGACGACGCCAACGAGCGCGACATTGGTAATCGCGTAGAGAATGCCGCAAGTCAAACCCATTGCGAGCCGAGCCCGATAGGGCTGCACATAAATCCAGAGGCTACGCAGGAACGAAATCATCGCGCGCAGCTTATGTCGGGGCCCGATGGGATGAAAGCGAGTTTTTCACGCGGAGTTTGTAGTCCCGCGTTTACGCGGTGGGGCGGACCGCCTGAAGGCGGAACTACAAAAGGCCGCGTTAGGGAATTCAATTTTCTCGCGCCAATTTTTTCGTGGACGCTCAACGGCGTTTTTGTGGATAGTTATGCCACAAGCTGCCATGTGTTTCCGCCGAGAACGCCGCGCGCGGCACGGCCACGCAGATCGGCCACGCCTTTCCACTCGAGGCGAGCCGTTGGGAAACACGCGCGCTTAAGAAGTGATGATCGTTTGTTTGCACATACCGAAGACGGGTGGAACGTCGTTCAATGTCATTCTGGAAAACAGTTTTGGCATTCGGAATTGCCACTCGAACCAGACGAGCCGGAGCACGTTCACGCAGGGTGACCTGGAATTCGCGAGAAAATGCTACCCGGGTTTGCGGAGTATCGTTGGCCATAACCTGGTGGATCCCGGCCAATTAAAGGTCCCGGATCCTTTTTTCATGACGATCCTGCGCGAGCCGATTGCGCGGGTGATTTCGCATTTTCAATACAGCGTGCAGAACGGTCACAACCAGAAGTCATTCGCCGAGACGCTGTGCGCGAGCGAAAATCTCGAGAACCTGCAGGTGAAGCTGATTGCGGGTGGACGCAACCTGGACAAGGCCAAGCGGTTTTTGGAGCAATGCGCGTTTGTGGGGCTTACGGAAAAATTTGATCTTTCGCTGCGCGTGTTGGAGCGGCTCAGCCCATGGAAATTGAAATCAAATTATGAAAGAAGAGTTGTCGCCCGAGGTAATGATTTGAAGGAATCGCTGGAACACGATGAGCGCATGATCGAACTGGCCCGTGAATACAATAAATTGGACCTCGAACTTTATGAATTCGCGTTGAACGAAGTTTTTCCGCGATTGTGCCAGAAAGCCGGAGTGAATCCGGCGGAGAAAGTGCCGTCGTATCAAAGCGATTCGTGCACGAAACAGTTGAATTACCGGTTGAGCAAGTTTTACAGCCGGTTATTCCGCCACTTGTGCAAATTGCGATATGAACTGATTCTGCACGATGCCCGGCCGCGCTTGGGCAATACCGCCCAGGATATTTTTGGGCCACTGCTCCAGCAGGATCCCGCGCGCGCTGTATGATTTTATCCTACCCATCGAATTTTCTTTTCGTTCACATCGAGAAAGCGGCGGGCTCCAGCATTCAACAGGCGTTGCTTCCGCACGCGAAAGCGCAGCCGAATAGCCGCCTGCGGCGGCGTCTCGCTTGGCTTGGGCCGCTGAATCGAATCGGCGGACTCCACCGCGCGTTGCAATTCGGAGAACACGCGACGGCGGAGGAAGTGAAACGCTGCCTGCCAACCGAGGCGTACAATTCATTGTTCAAATTTGCGTTCGTGCGCAATCCGTGGGATCGGCTGGTCTCGCGTTACGCGCATTTGTTGCGAAGCAAAGATCGCAAGCGGCACGATTTCATCAGCGGGCTCCAGAAATTCGAAGATTTTTTGAAATGGGAAATGCAGCGTAGCAGCGCCAACCAGTATTCCTACGTGACCGATGCGCGCGGAAACCAGATTGTGGATTTTGTGGGACATTATGAAACGCTCACGGAGGATTTTGCCACGGTCTGCGCGCGGTTGAAAATCCAGGCGGAGTTGCCGCACGCGAACGTTTCTGACCATCGCGATTACCGCACTTATTACACGCCAGAGACGCGTGATTTTGTGGCCAAACAATTCCGGCGGGATATTGAGATGTTTGGCTACGACTTCGATGGTTTTAAGCGGTGAGGGAACATTAGTTGCGGCTCATTGAGCTTTCGGCAAGAATTCCCAAGTGAAAATCAGCGGCTTCACTTTCATTCGCAATGGCTTGGCCCTGGGCTATCCCTTTGTGCCCGCCATCCAATCGCTCCTGCCGCTGTGCGACGAAATTATTGTCAATGTGCCGCACTCCACGGATGGCACATTGGCGGCGGTCCGGCAAATTGGCGACCCGAAGATACGCATCATCGAGTCGGAATGGGACGAGGCGATGCGGACCTCGGGATTGGCGATGTCGCACCATACGAACCTTGCGCTCGAACAATGTACGGGCGACTGGTGTGTGTACATCCAGGGCGACGAGGTGTTGCACGAGGATACGCTGCCGCTGATGCGTGCGGCCATGGAGCGCGAATGGAAAAACCCGGGAGTGCAGGGCCTGCTGGTGGATTATACACATTTTTACGGTAGCTATTGGACGTACGCGTATTCGTTCGGCTGGTATCAACGAGAGGTACGAGTCGTTCGGCGTGATCCAAAGATTCGTTCGCGTGGCGACGCGCAGGGATTTCGCACTTTGGACAACGAGAAGCTTTGGGTGAAACCGTCCGGCGGAAAATATTTTCATTACGGCCACGCACTATCGCCGCAACAGGCAAAGATCAAACGCGAGAATTTTTTGAAGTTGTCGCTTAGTGACGAGGCGGTGGCGCAGGAAATAGACAATCGGCCGGTACAGTTTTACGACGAGGACCAGAAGGTGAAAAAATTTACCGGCACCCACCCGGCGGTGATGAAGGAAATCGTGGCGGCGGCGGATTGGACATACACATCCAAGGCTCCACTGATTCGGTTTGGGCGCAAGTATCGGCGGAGCTATTTTTGGCAGGATGTGGCCATGCTGGTGAAACAGTGCACTGGCATCACGATCGGCGTGCACAAGAATTACCGACTGCTTGGTTAAATAACGGGGAAGGAGCCTCTACCCCGACTTCCCCGCGGTTGAATTTGTCGGCGTCGGGTCGAGGAAATCCAAGGCGGACTTTGCGGCCGCGCGGACGTCTGGGTTCGCGTCATTCAGATAGGTGGAGAGAAACGGCGCAACATCACCATCAGCATCCCGCACAGCTTCTATGGCAAGGACTTTTGCATCCGCCGGCACATCGGGTGAATTGAGATAGTTGCGGAAGAAATCTTCCGTTTCGGAAAATGGGCGGCGTCCGAGGCCATCGATTGCACTCTCCAAAATATCTTCATCGTGGATTTGGGTGACGGCCCGCATCAGGAGATCCTGGGCGGTGGGAAGATCGACATCGCCCAGGGCGAGCGCGGCTTCCGTGCGAACGCTGAGAGGTGTTTGGTCGTTAAATAATAAATTGCCAAGCGTATTGGCGGCATCGGCGTCGCCACGCGCCGCGAGTCCTCGCACAGCACCGCGGGCGGTGGTTTCGTCTTTGCCATTCACGAGTTGGCGCAGCAGATCTGCTGATTCGGGATTGGGACATTGGCCGAGGCCTTCCGCAAGGGCGGCTTTTACGTAAGGAGGATTGTCATTGGTGAGGGCGGATTTAAGCGCGGCCATGGCTTCCTCGGTGCCTATTTTGGCCAATGAACGTGCGGCTTGGCGGCGGACTTGCAAGGCAACCGATTTGTCGAGCATGACCGAAATCAGCCGCGCCGTTTCAGGCTCGGCTTCGAACGGTGTCTGATGAGATGGATGTGAGGGAGTGGCGCGATAAGGAATGGTGGCGACGTTTGAAATCGCGGTCGCGACGGATTCTTCGCTCGGTGCCGGCGGCGGAGTGCGGGACCGCGAATGGACGAATGCAATCGCAATCAAGACAGCTACCAGTAACAGCGCGACCGGCCAAAAAACTTTCGATCGGATTCCATCGCTGGGGTTGGCGGAGGAATTTGACTTCATCATCTCAGCAAAACAGATTCACACCCGGCAGGCCAGCGCGATATACCGTGGTCGCCGACAGACGCCGGCGGCCCGGATTGTCGCTCACTTTGTCTTGGTGGAATATTGCAGCTTTTGGCCGAGCGCCTTGCCCTTCAAGGAAAGGATCGAGAGGTTATTGCTGATGCTCTGTCCGACGATACTCAACGCCACGGACTTCGAACCATCAGCATTTTTCAAGGAGATCTTTGACTGGTCATTCTTGCTGGAGTAGGTGCCGGTAACGCCGAGGTCAATGGTCTTGCCATTAGAAAGGTTCAAAACGCCGGTACCGCCGGTCTTGGTTCCATTGGGCGTGGCGTCCATGGTCAAACCCCAGTTTCCATCCACTTCATCCGGCAGATTCGCGGCAACGGAACCGGTGGGAACGGGAACGCTGCGGGTTTTTCCAAATGCCGGAACCGTAAGTTTAATTTTACCGGATGCTTTCCCGATGAGCATTCGATCCAGATCATCCACTTCAAAACTTTCATTGAGCGTAGACAGGAAAGTGACGTCGTATCCGGTGACCGTTCCGGTTCCTGAGGTGATCTTGAGCGTTAACTTGACGCGGGTGACCTTGCCGGCAGAAGTCACCTTGCCGCTGATGTTGGCATCACCAGCAAGATATACGGAATCGGCATCGTCGGTGAGGTCGAAATGCCCGTTCCCGGTGATCACGCCGTTGGCGTCCATGTTCATCGTGATGGATTCAGTTTCAATGCCGTTGTCCTCGGTATAGGTTCCGGTCAGGTCCCAAAGTTTGACGAGGCTGGTGCAATCATTGCTGTAGGAGCCCGAAATATTTTCAGCGCGCAAAGTGAGAACATTGGCAACCAAAAACATCAGGGTGAATAATTTGATTTTAAATGGAGTGGTCATAAATCCTTTCGTTTGACTGAGTTACCGGCGGTGCAATTGTTAGGAAATGTTCCGAAATTGTAAAGAGATTTTGAAAGAATGCCGGGACCGTGAATTGATTCCATGGAACAAAAAAGGGTGAATGAAAGCGAGGCGTTGTCGGCGGCGATTTGGGCAGGCTATTAAGCGCATTCGTACGCAAAAGACTTGAACGTGCTTAGCGCAGCCGCCAACTTGGCCCCGGCATCCAGCCTATGACTCAATCGCGAGGCCGAATTTATTTTTTTGCGAACGGAATATTTGCCGACCAGATTTCGGGCGGGGACATTCATTTCTTTCACACGGCCCAGGCGGCGATGGACGCAGGTTATATCGTTCATTTTTTTGGTGGACACGCGCTGGAAAAGCAATTGCGAGTGAACCTGAAGGGCTATGAGTTAACGCTGACGGACAGTTCACAGGCGAAACCATTCAATGCGAATTCGTTTTTGGGACAGTTTCGTTTGTTGTTCGATTATTTCCACCGATTCCTCGGCACGTTGCGGCAAATGGGCAAAATAGAACGGACGGCAACGGCTTATGCGGTGAGCGATTATTGGTTTGACGTTTGGCCGGTGGTTTTGAGCCGGGCCAAGCGGAAATTGATGATCTGGCACATGGCGGCGCCCTCCTTGGGGCAGATTATTTGCAGGACACGGCCGGATGTAGACTCAACGCGGATAGCGTCGCTGTATTATTGGCTGAGCCAGAATCTTTCGATTTTATTTTTTCGATTCTGCCGCGACAAACACATGTTCATCGTTCATCCCGACATGCGGAAGTGGGTTCGACGCATCGGATATCGGGAAGAGGAGATTAGTTACATTTCGTTCGGCGTGGATGCGGCCCGAGCCGCGCGGGTTCCGCCACAGAAAAAAATCTACGACGCAATATGGATTGGCCGTGTGCATCGCCAGAAGGGGATTGATGATTTGCTGGCAACATTGTTACACCTGTCGAAAACGGTGAAGGATTTTCGGGCGATCTTGATTGGCAATTTGCGCGAATTGCAGCCACGCATTGAATCACTGGGCCTCGCCAAATGCGTTGAGTTCGCCGGGTTTGTTGCCGAGGATGAAAAATTTCGGCTATTTCACGCCAGCCGAGTATTCCTGATGACGAGCCGTTTCGAGGGCTCACCGCGAGTGGTGGCGGAATCGCTGGTTTGCAACGTCCCGGTAGTGGCGTACGAAGTGGAAACCTACCGCGCCATCTTTGGCGACTTTATGCATTATGTGCCCTGCTTCGACGTGGAGGCATTCAAAGCCGAAGCAGAACGCATGATCGCCGACATGCGAGGTGGCAGGAATTATCTATCCCAGTTGGATCTGAGGGGCTTTTGTGAGGCGCATTCTTGGGAAAAAACCGGGGAAACGTTTGTGAGGGTGAGCTAAAATCCGTCGAATAACTCAGGGGAATGCTATCGAGGATTAGAGCATTTCCATTAAATATGTAGCTGTACATTCAGGAAGGCGTCTGAGAAGTTAGGGGGCATATCCGAGCTGTTCCTGAGTCAATGCGCGAGCGGATCCTGCAACTCTATGATCGCAAGAAGAGCAACCGGGAGATCGCGGATATTTTGCGTCGCCGCCGTACGGCGAGCGCGCCCGCAACACCAAGAGCGCGGCACCCTCGAACCGCAAGCCCATTTGTGTGGCCGCATACACTTCTGACCGAAAAACGCAAAAAGCGTCTACTCCAACTCTTGGCTGAGCGCCCGGACGCCACACTGGCCGAACTGGGATCTGGCATGGACCGGCGCTTCCACTGTGGATTGGTGGCTCTCGCCAGCTGGGTTGGACGTATAAAAAACTCTGTTCGCCACCAAACAAAATCGAGCCGACGTAGCTGAGAAAAGAGCTCGCGGGTATTAGCAACTCATCAGGGAACCAGCGACGGCATTGGTGTTTTTCGATGAAAGCGGGGCCACCACGAAACTAACCCGTTTGCGAGCGCGACCTCAGGAAGGTCAAAGAGCGGTGGGCCGCATTCCGCACGGGCCCTATCAGATCATCACTTTAGTTTTGGGCCTTGGTTTACGGGGACCTTGCGCTCCTTGGCTCTTTGGGGCGCGGCGGATGGGAAAATGTTTTAGCCTAGGTGGTTCAAGGACCGGTGCCGACGCTCCAAAAAGGGACGTAGTCCTCGTGGATAATTCTTTTTAAATACCAAATACGCTCTACATGATTAATGTGACGCTCTAAGCAAATGCCCTCACGATTTCGGTGGAAATGGTGCGAGTTGTTACCCATGCACAAAAATGATCTTGCTCCCCTGCGGCTCAAATCCGAAATCGACGCGGCGTAATTCGGTTAATTCTTTGACAATAGCATCATGGCGGTCACTCGGGGCGTAAAACATCAGGAATCCCCCGCTGCCGGCGCCGAGGAGTTTGCCGCCGATGGCGCCAGCTGTACGCGCGCGGTCATACCAGTCGTCGATTGCGCTGCTGCTGACGCCGCTGGTCAGGCTGCGTTTGAGTTCCCAATTCTCATGGATGATCTCACCGAAGGCGCTCAAGTTATTTTTTTGCAGCTCTGCTTTTAACCCGTGCGCTAGTTCTACCATGCGCTTCATGGTTTTTTGTTTGGTCTTGTCTGATGCCACTGTGGCACTTTGCGTTTTCAACAATGCGGAGGCGCTGCGTGTAATTCCAGTATAAAACACCAGCGTGTTTTCCTGAAGCTGCCGGAGGGTTTCCCGTTTGCAAATGATCGGTTCGATGCTCACGGAATCGTCCGGGTTGAATTGAATCAGGTTAAAGCCGCCGTAAGCTGCGGCGTATTGGTCCTGTTTTCCAATGGGCTCGCCGCAACGCTCGATTTCAATCGCGCAACTTTCCTGCGCGAGCTTTTCCGCGGCAGCGTAGCGATTGGCAAACGCGTGCAATGCGTTTAACAAACCCACGGTGAAAGAACTCGAGGACCCCAAGCCTGTGCCTTTAGCCGGGATGTCTGCGATCGAGGTAATCTCGATGCCGCCCCGGATGCCGAGCATCTGCAATGCTTCGCGGACGAGCGGGTGCTTGATTTTCTCGGCAGACTTGGCCTCTTCCGTTTTTGAATAGCTCAGGCGAATGCGATCATCAAACTTCTCATTGACGGTGACGTAGACAAATTTATTGATGGCAGTGGACACGACCGCGCCGCCGTATTTGCGGTAGAATACAGGCAGATCGCTTCCGCCGCCAACGAAGCTCATGCGCAATGGCGTTTTGCTGATAATCATGTCGTTTGCTTCAAAATGAAATCCACAGCTTCTTTCAACGTATCGAAAATAAAATCCGGTTGCGCATTGTGCTTGCCATCTTTGCCAGCCGAACCGGTACGCACAAGGATGGATTTGATACCGGCGTTTTTGGCCGTTTGCATATCAGTGGTTGTGTCGCCGACGAACCAGGATTGTTTCAAATCAATATTCAAATCCGCGACGGCTGAGCGGATCATCCCGGTTTTCGGTTTCCGACAATCGCAATCGATTTTCAGATCCGCGCGCTCGCCGGGGAATCCTTTCTCGGGATGATGCGGGCAGAAATAAATACGATCCAAAAAGGCGTGTTCGCGACCGAGCAGGGTTTCGAGCTTGTTATGGATGTTTTGCAATTCCGCTTCTGTAGCCCAGCCTTTGGCGACGACCGGTTGATTGGTCACGAGGACGGCGCGCCAACCGCTGTGATTCAGGCGATGCAAAGCATCCGCGACGCCGGGCAACAGTTCAAGTCCATCTGCATTCCGCAAACAATCTTTGTCCGGCACGAGCGTCCCATCGCGATCCAGAAAAACGGCACGTTGCGGCGTTGCAAAGCTACTGCGTGCGATGACGCCGGAAGCAAACTCGCCGCAGATGCGATCGTAGCGTTGAGGAGTTCCAATATCCTTGATGTATTCGGGCGAATTGTAGCCGAACAGGTTCGCGCCACTTTGAACCATGGCGGGAAAGACGTCTTTGCCAAAATCCAAAATCTCCGGGTGTTCCGTGTTCCCGCCTTCGCTGCTCTTGGGCGCGGCAGGCCGCGTTCTGTGAAACGGCTTCAACGCCTTTTTTTCCAAGACATACAAACCGGCGTTGACCAGGTTTTGGCGCCAGACGCCTTCCGAGTGCGGGCGATTGTGAAAGGCCACCACGCGTGATTCGGCGTTTATCTCGACTAGGTCGGAATCAAACGGGTGATCGTTGGGATGCAGCAGCAATGTGGCATCGGCGTGATGTTGCTCGTGCGCGTGCCAGATGCGATCAAGGTCCACATTGACCATTGTGTCGCCATACATCACGAGGAAGCGCTCAGCCAGTTCATCGAAGCCGGCGAGGACGGCGCCGGCGGTGCCGAGTGGTTCGCGCTCGAGCACGTAACGAATTTGTACACCAAAGTTTTTTCCGTCGCCAAAATGTTTCTCAATCAGGTCGGCGCGGTAATGAACAAAGAAAATTAAATCCGTGAATCCATATTTTTTCGCGAGTTCCACTTGATGCTCGAGCAGGGGTTTGCCCGCAATGGGAATCATTGGCTTGGGCAGATCGCCCAGCCGGTCTTTGAGCCGGGTCCCCTTGCCGCCCGCGAGGATGATCAGCGATTTCATTTTTGGATTTCTCTACGGTTCGCGTTCATCCGGCTTGAGTTTCGGTCCTCCAATGTTTTAACGAATGTTCCAGCGCTTCCTCGACCGGACGTATTTTCACGCCAGCAGAAAGCAGCTTGGAATTATCCAGCACGCAATTCGACCGCGGTGTTTTGGCGGCGACTCGATAGAACTCCTCATCGTTCGCCCAAAATTCAAAGCGTCGAGCAGGGTTCAATATCTGTTCGATCAATTGAACCACGTGGCGAGTCGTCACGAAGCCGGGATTAGTGACGTTGTAGATGCCGAACGGCGCACGGCGCTCCCACAAATCCAAACACGCGCGCACGAAATCGCCGCGATGCGAAATCGAATTCACGTTGTTATACACTTTGGGATACCGCTGCACCTTGCTCAAGTAGTTGCGATTGTTGTCAAATTCATCGAAGGGAATGCGCAAACGCCACAGGTAACTTTCTCCGATGCCGGAAATCGCTTCCTCCCCCAATGCTTTGGTCCCGCTGTAAAAGCTGCAAGGCTCCTGGCGGAATGAGAAATTGGGTTCGTCGGTTTCGCTGAATCCTTGAATAGCCTCGGGATTTTTTTCAGCCAGTGACATCAGTTCGGGAAGCGCGAGATTCTTTTCTTCGCGCGCGATTCCGTTTTTGATCACTTTCGCGCCGGAAAAAATACAGCCGGAGGAAACGTGCCCCCAGGGAATTTTCGCCGCCGCGCAGGCATTCGCAATTGTTTGAGGCAGCAGCGTGTTTCCGGCAAGAGTGTCTGCTTTCGCGAGTTCGCAGGCGTCTACGTTGGGCTTGCCCGTGTAGCCGGCGCTGTTGATGACAAACCCGGGTTTGTTTTGCCGCAGGAACGACAGCAGAACGTCGAAGTTGGTATAATCCAATTGTGCGCGGGACAAAGCAGTGAACGCCGTCTTCCGACGACGTAGTTCGTCGGCGAAAGCCTGCCCAACATACCCGGTTGCACCAAGGAGAAGAATCATTTGCGCCTATTCTCTCAGTTAAGGTTTGTCAGATTTTCCTTGATGGCAAGTTCGATGGCTTCATTGGAAGTCAGGCGCGGCTTCCAACCGGCTGTTTTCAGTTTTTCGATCGAATATTGAAATTTCGAGACATCCCCCACCCATCCTTTGGAACCACCGGTATAACGGATTTTAGCGCTTGGAGCGGCCAAGCGAACGGTGGCTTCCGCCATGAAGCGAACGGTGGAGGCGGTATTTTCGGATGAAATGTTAAAAACGTTCAACCGCTTCTGCTGGCTTTGGAAAAGAAAGACCATGGCTTCGACCAATTCACCAACGTGCAGATAAGGTTTTTCCTGCGAACCATCGCCAAGCACTTCGAGTTCGGCGGGATTCTTTTTCAACTTTTTCAAAAAATCATAAATCGCACCATGTGTCGCGCGACTGCCGACCACGTTGGGAAATCGATAAATCCACGCCTGCTTTAAAAAGCGTTCGAGCGCCGCTGTGATGATGCCCTCGGACGCCAGTTTCATCGCACCGTAATTGGAAATGGGGTGCAACGGGCCAGACAACTCCGTGAGGGCGCCGCTGAGTTCACCGTAAATAGCCGAGGTCGAGGCAAAGACCATTTTCGAAACGCCGAACTCCTGCATTAACTTCAGCGTGTTGTAGGTTGTCAGGAACGTGCGCTCCAAATCGATGTCGGGATTGGCGCCGCCCGCCTGGATGTCCGAATTGGCCGCCATGTGCCAGACCGTTTCAATCGGCCCGCTCTTTATTGCTGACCGCAAGAACTCTCGGAAACTCTTCAAATCGTTTACGTCCACCTCGTGAAAAGTAAAATTGGCGGACTTCAATGCCTCGGTGAGATTTGCGCGCTTGCCAAGGACCATGTTATCGACGCCGAAAACCCGATGGCCTGATGCCAGTAGTTTATCCGTCAAATGGCTCCCAATAAATCCGGCGGCGCCTGTGATAAGAGAAGTCGATTGCATCAATTGCGCAGCATTAAAGCCAACGAATGGGCGATTGTCGAGTTACGATAAGATGCGCGCTCCCCTTTCGTTGGCTTAAAAACGCTGGCGTTGCGCGACGGCCCGCCTCTAGATTGGGAAGGTGAATTTCGAAAAGCCTGATTTCGCGAACAGATGACATCTCCTGGCGAGAACAATCCCCTGGTTAGTATCATTTCCGTTAATTACAACGGAAAGAAATGGCTGGAGCGTTTTTTTGCTTCCGTTCGCGAGCAGACCATTTTTGATCGCATTGAGTTGATTTTGGTGGACAACAGCTCGACGGACGGGTCGGCGGAAATCTGCCAAAAGGAATTGGCTACCTGGCGGAATGGCACGTTCCTTCCGACGGGGGGCAATTTTGGTTTTGGCGGCGGAAACAATCGCGGCGCAGCCGTTGCGCGTGGAAAATATTTTCTATTCGTCAATCCCGACGTGTGGTTTGAGCCAGATTGCCTCGCGAAACTGTTTGAAGGAACCGAGAAAGCAGGAACGGGATTGGGATGCGCGCTTTTGATGGACTATGACAGCAACACCGTGCAGGCGCGCGGCGCTTCGGGCTTTGATATTTTCGGATGCATGACGGCGGTCGGGCTGGATAAGGCAATGCCGCAGCCATTTGCGGTGGCTACTTTCTTTTTTATTCATCGTGACGCCTTCCAAAAACTTGGCGGTTTTGATGAGGAATTTTTTCTGTATAACGAAGAAATGGATCTTTCCTGGCGCGCTTGGATTGCTGGCTATGCTGTCACAACAGTCGAGTCCGCACGAATGCATCATCAGGGAGTCTCGTCAGGAGATCGGACAGCGGAAAACCGTACAAACGAAACCAAGCGGTTTTATGCGAATCGTAATCAGATTTTAGCACTGCTGAAAAATTCCCACGGGCCACTGCTTCTGTTGGTGTTGACCCAGATTTTGTTGATCTCTGTTGAGGCTGTGGTGGGTGCGCTATTGGCGCGGCAATTGTCTTTCATGCGTTGGTCTTTATTAAAACCAGTGGGAGGCTGCTGGCGCTTGCGGAAGTATGTTTTGGCCGAGCGGCGGCGCATCGCCGAGTTTCGGAAGCGCGGGGATTTTTGGATGATCTGCCGCTTCTTCAGTTTCCGATTCGGCCGCTGGATGGACGTTAAAAGGCTATTCAGTTTAGGCGTGAAAATTGACAAGGCTCGTTAGAATAGCGAACCTACATTACCTGTGACGCCACCTGGGGCGTTTCACTCTTCTCGATCAATTGAATGTCGATTGACCTAAGAAAGCATTTGCCTTGACTTTGATTTCCACCATTGACATTATTTGGTGAACGTTAGAAGGAATA
>DASZPR010000073.1:0-3352 GCA_035550235.1 Verrucomicrobiia bacterium
CATTCACAAGCTGAGTTATCTGGGCCGCACCTGGGGCATGGGCCAGCCGCGCTACGCGGACTTGAACGAGATCGTGATTCCGTGGACGCGAAAAATCGTCGATGCCGGCGGCGCGATGACCTGGGACGCGCCCATTCAGCCGAGCGGAATGATTTCGGAACCTTACCTGACGCAATTGCGCGCCATCGGGAAAGCGATTCAGGAACGCGATCACGCTCCGGCTAAAGTGAAACCAAAATAACCGAGCAGTCTACTTCCCGTAGGTATCGAGCAGATGCGCCAGGCTTTTTTCGTTGATATAAATCGGCGGGCCTTCAAACCGGACAATGCCGGAGGGATCGATCAGCACGACGTGCGGAAGCGCCGTAACTTCGTAGGAAATGAACGTGCGCGATTGGGTGTCCGTGCCCGTGGCAAAATGCACCTGCGGTGATTTCATCTTCAGCATGTCTTCCACGGATTCGTTGCTCAAACCGATCGTGATCATCCGGTCTTTAAATTTTTCCGCCAGGTCATTGATTTGCGGCACGAAGTTCCGGCACTGCTCCGCGGAAGTGATCCACATGAAAATCAGCACAAAATGTCCGTCGGGATTCGGCGGCGGCGGGGTCAGCCATTTATCAACCACGATGGACGGCGGACGCTGGCCACGAAATGACTTCGCGAAGATTTTGGGCGCAACCACGTCGCCGGTATCATAAGTGGCCGGGGGAAGTGTCTCCGGGACGTCGTTGGTGGCCGCGGCAGTAGCGGCCAGGAGATTCCGCCGGAATTGAGCGGTGGCCGCTATTTGTCTTTCCTCCACCGCGCTCGCGTTGGTCGCGTTAAAATGAAAATACTTTTGCCATTCCGGAGCGAGGTTCTTCAATTTGGCGTTTCCAATGCCCCCGGAATAAGTGAAATAAACATCCGTCGCGCTGACACTGGTGATGGTGACATTGCTATACACTTCATCGCCCGCCTGCAATATCGGCCACTTCTCATCGGCATTCGCGGCGGTTGCCGCGATGAACATTCCCACGCCCGCAAAAACAGCAATTAATCTCATTTCTCGGGGAAAATGAGCAAGTGGCGCGCCAGTAATTGCTTATAGAACCTCCATTTTCCCGCGATTTTCGAAGGTTTCCCTCTGTTCAACTGTCTTTGACAGACATTTAAACTCGTCTAACTTGCCCCGTACTTTACATTGTTTTTATGACGTTGACGGAACAGATGACGGTGCTGGCGAAACAGGCAAAGGCCGCCTCGCGCGAACTCGCGAAGCTGACCACGGCTGAGAAAAATTCGTGTCTGCTCGCCATGGCCGCCGCACTGGAGAAAAATGCCGCGGCGCTCAAGGAAGCCAACGCGCTCGACATGGATGCAGGCGCGAAAATGGGCCTCACCAGCGCCATGCTCGACCGCCTGAAGCTCGACGACAAACGCATCGCTGCGATGGCGAAAGGCTTGCGCGAAGTGGCCGCACTCGAAGATCCGGTCGGAAAAATTCTCGACGAACGCGTCCGTCCAAACGGCCTGAAGCTCCAGAAAATCACGACGCCCATTGGCGTGGTGGTCATCATTTACGAATCGCGCCCCAACGTCACCGCCGATGCCGCCAGCCTGTGTTTCAAATCCGGCAACGCGACCATTCTTCGCGGCGGCAAGGAGGCGTTGAATTCGAATCAACTGATTGCCAGGACAATGATCGAAGCCGGCAGGCGGGCGCTCGCGCAATTTCCCGAGCACGCCATCCAGGTGGTGCCCACGACCGATCGCGAAGCCATTCCCGCCCTGCTCTCGCTCACGCAATACGTGGACGTGTGCATGCCTCGCGGCGGCGAAGGATTGATCCGCGCCGTCGCCGAATCATCGAAGGTTCCGGTCATCAAACATTACAAAGGCGTTTGCCACGTTTATGTAGATGCGGAAGCCGATTTGAAAATGGCGGAGGAAATTGCGTTGAACGCCAAGGTGCAGCGTCCCGCGGTTTGCAATGCCATGGAAACATTGCTCGTGGACAAATCCATCGCGCCCAAATTCCTTCCCGATGTTTTCAAGAAGCTGGCTGAGAAAAATGTTGAATTACGAGTGGATGATGCCACTCAAAAACTCCTCAACTCCTCAACTCATAACTCCCGCGTTAAGCCTGCGACAGAGCAGGATTGGTTCACGGAGTACAACGATTATATCCTCAATGTGCGGGTGGTGGATGGCGTAAAACAGGCAATCGATCACATCAATCATTACGGCTCCGCACACTCCGACAGCATCGTGACCAAGAACGAAACACGCGCGAAACAATTCCTGCACGAAGTGGATTCCGCGGCGGTTTATTGGAATGCCTCCACGCGTTTCACCGACGGCGGCGAATTCGGCATGGGTGCCGAAATCGGCATCAGCACGGATAAAATCGGCGCGCGCGGCCCGATGGGCCTGGACGAATTGACGACCTATAAATGGGTGGGAATTGGCAACGGGCAGGTGCGGACTTAAAAACAATCCAAAGTCGAAGGTCCAAAGTCCAAAGTCATTCGCACGCCAACCGACTTTGGCCTTTGGGCTTTAGCCTTTGGACTCAGAGACGCCTTTCGTTTTTGACGCTGGCCGAATCCGCGCTTAATGTGCGGGCGTGGAAATCGTCCCTGTCACATCCGACCCAACCGCTGCTGCGGAAGCGGCGCAATTCGTGCGCCAACAAATGCCCGCCGAAGGTTTGTTTGCCGGCCACGAATGGCGTGTCTCCCCTGCCCCTTTCAAGCTCGACCAAAAGCTCGGCAAGGAATTGGATTCACTGGGCCGCGTGCTTCTTCAATTTTATCGCGCGGTCAATTTGCTCTATCGCAAAAGCGTTGAAGGCAAGCAGCCCGAATGGGTCGCGCGCTGGCTGGAACTCGGCAAGCCGCCGGAATTGATCGAACTCCAACGCGCCGCCACTCTTAAAAACGAAACACCGCGAGTGATTCGCCCGGACCTTTTGCTGACTGAAAACGGTTTCAGCGTCACGGAACTGGATTCTGTTCCCGGAGGCATCGGCGTGACGGCGTGGTTGAACCAAACGTATGCGAACGTAGGACAGGCGTCCCGCCTGTCTCTCGATAAATCTTCCGGCTCCGAACAAAATGATGCCCGTCCTACATTAATTGGCGGCGCCGACGGAATGCTTAAAGGCTTCGCCAGCATTTTCGGCGATGCGCAACGCGTGCACATCATCGTTTCGGAAGAAGCCGCGACGTATCGTCCGGAAATGGAATGGGTCGCCAAACAACTCGGCGAGCGTTTCGCGGTGCGCGATGCGAACTTCACAGACTTCGCCGATGGCGACGCGGTGTACCGGTTTTTTGAATTGTTCGATGTCGCCAATGTGCCGAAT
>DASZPR010000074.1:0-3941 GCA_035550235.1 Verrucomicrobiia bacterium
AGCGATGCAATTGCTCGGACATCCCCTTGCGTTCGATGGCGTAACGCATCGACCGCGCCAGGAGCTGGCCGTTCACTTCTCCTTTGATCAAATAATCCTGCGCGCCCTGATGCACCGCGCTCAGCGCGACCGTGGTGTCGTTTAAGCCGCTCAAAACAATAATCGGCACGTGGGGCGCGCGGGCATGCAGACGTTGAAACGTTTCCAACCCATGGCTATCGGGCACGGACAAATCGGATAGCACGACATCAATCGTCCCATTACTTAGTTCGCGCAATCCATCTTCCAGGCGTTCAACGTGGCGCAACTCGATCGCTTTACCGTCCGCCTCGGCGAGCATCAGCTCAATCAGCCGGGCATCACCGGGGTTGTCCTCAATCAGTAAAGCGCGGATGCGCCGGGGTGTTGTCACCTTGTCTTCTGCGCTATTTTGCGGAGCTTTTTCCACAATCATCCGGGCAGACTACCGGCACGATTCCGCGCCGCAATGGGTAGAATCCGCCATAGACTCTCACTCATCATTCTCTTTTTTTGCGGGAATAGTGAAGAAAAACGTGGTGCCGGCGCCGGGCTGGGAATCCACCCAGATTCTGCCGCCGTGACGCTCAATGATCTTTTTGCAGATCGCCAGTCCCATGCCGGTGCCCGGATATTCCTGCCGCGTGTGCAACCGCTGGAACAGAACAAAAATCCGGTCGAAATTTTTCGGGTTGATGCCGATGCCGTTGTCTCTGATGTGAAAAATCCATTGGCCATTTTCATGCCGCGCGCCGACGTGAATTTTTGGCGTTTCCTTCCCACGAAATTTAATCGCGTTGCCGATCAGGTTTTGAAACACCTGCGTCAGTTGCCCCACATCCCCCTGCACGGTGGGGAGTGGATCGTGCTCGATGACCGTGTGGCTTTCCTGGATGGCAAGCTTCAGGTTGGCCAGCACGGTTTCCAACACCCGCTCGCAATCGGTCGGTTCGAGCGGCCGGCCCCGCGTATCTACGCGCGCGTACGCCAGCAGGTCCTGGATGAGCGTCTGCATCCGCCGCGCACCATCGACGGCATAACCAATGAATTCCCGGTCCTCACTGTCCAATTTTTCCCGCGCCCGACTGGTCAACAATTCCAGATAACTCACCACCATACGCAACGGTTCCGTCAGGTCATGCGAGGCCACGTAGGCGAACTGCTGCAATTCCATATTCGAACGCTCGAGGTCCCTCGTGGTTTGTTTCAATTTTTCCATCGCCTTCAAACGCTCTTCCTCCGCCCAAAAAAGCAATTTTGCGTTCCACCAGATCACAGTCGTGAACAGCACAATATTCGCGAACGCAAACAACGAAATGCCGGATTCCATGGCAAAGACTCCATGCTTCTCGCTGGAGAACAGCAAGGCACCCAGGATAAGTGGGATCAACAACGCCGCGGGCAACAGCCGCCGCGCCATGGCGCCGCCAGTCGTGTCGCTCGTGATGACCATCATCAGCCCGCGACTCGGCCGCGCGGATAACGCCGCCACTGCGAACAGTTCAAAACAAATCGCCGAGTTCAACGCCATCGGGATTTGCGAGCCGAAGCTGTAAAGCGGCAGCACGCGATAGCCGTAACCGATCAAGGCCAGCAATGCCATCAGGCCCACAATCAATATAAATCCCTGCGCCGGCCGATAGCCCCCTTTTGTTTGCACATCAAGCAACAGCAAAGCCAATCCGCAACAAACAAAACTCAGCGCGGTGTTCATCGCAATCTCATTGGGCCCGTACGGCCCCGCGGAATTGACCTGCCGATGAAACAGAATCTGATCAAGGTCCAGGTCGAAGGAAAAAAAGCATTCCGCGATTTTCGTCGCGCCTCCCAGCAGGACGATGACTCCCAGGATCAGCACCAGCAAGTCCGGTCGCTTCCGGGCCCTATTCCCCGCGCGCAGCAGCGCGCAACCGGTGAAGATGAACAGTAGCGCGGAAAGCGGGTTCATCGCGATTAACCCGGGCAACGCGCTTTTCAACACCTGGACATGCAGCAGCCAGCCGATCAAGACCAGGCTGCCCACGAGAATAATCGCGACGCTTTCCCGCCGCGAAAGACGTGCTAAAAATTGCTGCGAAGCGGTTTCGGCCATGCTCACTCCTCCGACGCGGACCCGCTAAAAGTCCACCGAAACCTACGTCGCTTTTTGGAAAAAGCGAGCCGTTGTGACTCAGACGTGACCCATGGTGGCCTGGGGTAATGCCGGTAGTTGAGCGCCAATATCCTTCACCATATTGACCAGGGAATTGAAGTTCGGCGGTTTGACGAGATAGGAATTGGCGCCGCCTTCGTAAGCCCGGAGCTTGTCTTCGTGCAATTCCGAACCGGACAGAACAATCACCGGCAGATGTTTCAACCTCGCATGACTGCGGATCCATTTCAGGATTTCCCAACCCGTGGCGCGCGGCATTTTTAAATCCAACAGCACCAACCCCGGAATCTCGTACTGCGTGCGGTCCGCGTACTTGCCCTTGCCGCTCAAATAATCGATGACCTCGGTGCCATCCCCGATGTTCTGAACCTGAAAATCAACCGCCGCCTTGGCGCAGGCCACCTGCAATAAGGTGGTATCATTCGGATCATCATCCACATGGAGCACCGTGACCGGCTTTCTGGCCGGCCGGCCGCTTTTTCCATCGTGCGGATGACTATCTTTACTGCTCTTCTCTGTCTTTCTCATGGCACGTTCTGCGAGATCAAGGTGGCAATCGTGCCGCGAACGGGCTCAACCCTACTCCTTTAAACTATTGAGTCAAAGGGGAATGTTGAGAAATTATTGACAGGATATTCGATATTTATTGCCATTTTAAAGCATTGACAGAAAAGACGTAGCGATGAGCAACGAGGATTTTTAGGCTTTGGCAGGGCTCATCGTTACAGCCTTGATGGAAATGCTTTAGCGGACAAACTCCAACTCCTGCCGATGCGGAATCAATCCCCGCTCAAACGCGCTCCCCAGAAAACGCCGGATCGATTCCCTCCCCCGCTCGCCGTAATCCAGCGTCCAATGGTTCACATACATCCCCACGAATTTATCCGCCAGGTCACGGCCCATATCGCGGGCGTATTGCAACGCGTGCTGCACCGCCTCCGGCCGATGATCCAGGCTGAACTGAATGCTCGCCGTTAGAATATCCGAAATCTGCTTGCGCACCGCCGGCGCGAAGCGCTTGTGAATCACATTCCCGCCCAATGGCAACGGCAACCCGTCATTTTGCCTCCCCCACCAAACGCCCAAATCCTCGCACACCACCAACCCTTCGTTCTGATACGTCAACTGGCCCTCGTGGATAATCAGCCCCACGTCCGCCGCGCCCGCACGCACCGACTCAAAAATTTTATCGAACGGCACCACGACGTAATTAAATTCCTTCGCCGGCTTCCCCAGCCACAATTGCAACGCCAAAAACGCGCTCGTCATCGTGCCCGGCACCGCGATTTTTTTCTGCGCGATTTCCTCGCGGGAAAATTTCTTTTTCGCCACCAGCATCGGCCCGTAGCCATCGCCCATGCTCGCGCCGCTCGGCAGCAACGCGTATTTGTCACTCACATAAGCGTAAGCGTGAATGCTCACCGCCGAAATATCCAGTTCCCCGCGCGTCGCCCGCTCGTTCAGCGTCTGGATATCCTGCAAAATATGCTCGAACTGAAACCCATGCGTCGGAATCAATTCCTTCGCCAACCCATAAAACATAAACGCATCATCCGGGTCCGGCGAATGGCTGAGAGTCAATTTGTCCATCCGGGAATTTTCCGTTTTGCAGCCCTGCGTGTCGAACAAAAACGCCGACCATCCCGCGGCAGGGGCGCATCCTGACACTGCCTCCGGATATCGGAACGGAGCGTGGCTGTGTGCGGGGCACCAGCCGCAGCAATGGAAAACACCCAAGACTGGGAGCATTCCTGCCTTTGCCTTCAAAAGA
>DASZPR010000075.1:0-2942 GCA_035550235.1 Verrucomicrobiia bacterium
ATGTTTGTTGATTTTCGCCTTGCGGCGTTTTTTGATGGAACCCATAGGTTTGTTATTACACTTCTGACTTTAATCAGTAAACCACTTTATTTAGTGGGTATTCAATGATGCCTTCCGCGCCCGCAGCTTTCAATTGCGGAATTAATTCGCGAACGACGTGTTCGTCGATGATTGTTTCCACCGCCACCCAGCCTTTCAGACTCAGGTTGGAAATGGTCGGATTACGCAGCGCCGGAAGACTTTTTAAAAGGCTCGCGAGATTTTTTTCCGCG
Source organism: Verrucomicrobiia bacterium (assembly GCA_035550235.1). Taxonomy (GTDB): domain Bacteria; phylum Verrucomicrobiota; class Verrucomicrobiia; order Limisphaerales; family DASXHY01; genus DASXHY01. The sequence continues at coordinate 273 of DASZPR010000075.1, forward strand.
ATATTCATTTTCAAACCGACCTTGGCCTCGGCTTCCAGGGCGCCTTTCAGAAGCATGGCCATGATCTCGATTTTCTTGCGTTTCCAGGCGTCATTCCAGGACGCGTGATTCGCAATAAGGCGCGGCGTGGAACTGAGCAATTCATCCACGATCCGCAATTTGTTCGCGCGCAGCGAGGAACCGGTCTCGGTGACCTCCACAATGGCGTCCACCAATTCGTGGGCTTTGACTTCCGTCGCGCCCCAGGAAAATTCCACCTCTGCCTGCACGTTGTTTTTCTTTAAATAGCGTTTGGTCAGGTTCACGACCTCGGTCGCAATGCGTTTGCCCTGCAAATCCTTCACCGACTTCACCGGCGAATTTTCCGGCACGCACAAGACCCACCGCGCCGGGCGGCGCGAAACTTTGCTGAAAATAAATTCGCCGACTTCATGGACCTTCGAGCCGTTCTCCTGGATCCAATCAAGGCCCGTGATGCCGCAGTCCAGATAGCCGTGCTCGACGTAGCGGCTGATTTCCTGCGCGCGGATCAAGCGAATCTCGAGTTCGTCGTCGTCCACATACGGCACATAGGAACGGCTGCTGACGGAAATGTTAAAACCCGCCTTGGCCATCTTCTCGATGGTGGCGTCCTGCAAACTGCCTTTCGGCAGACCGAAACGTAATTTTTTATTGCTCATCTTGAGCCGCCAATCCTGGATTTAACCGCTGGCGGGAGTGGTTTAACGAGGTTCAAACCGTCGTAACCCGGTTTGATTTGCCAAGTTTGGCGCCAGAAAGCGAACTTTTTCTTGCGGCAAAATGTATTCTGGTCGCAATGGCTTCGATAAAAATTCGAGGTGGATTGAGTCGCAGTCGTAGCTTCTTCACCCCCTACGACCAGGCACGATCCGGCACGACTGCAGTTGATATCGTGGCATTTACGATGCGACGACGGACCCACGACTGGTGCAATGCTGAAGCAGGGACCGGAAAAATCAGTGCGGACGTGGGGAACGCTTTTCGGGAAAATCGATTTTAATTTTAACTCGGATTTGGCCGGATTAGACCCGATATTCCCCAAGATTAAGCGATCATCGGCTAAAGCGACTCGGTGAATCGTAAGCGGTGGCGGTCCCTTTTTCATTTCCCCTTTTTGCCCTCCTTCTGGGTGCCGTTATAGCATGCGTGTCAAATGACCCGATTCAGTGGTAGTGACCTAATTTGAATTTGTTTTCCATTGGCGGCGGGCCGCCCAAAACAAAACGCACCCAACGATTAACACTAATCCGAAGGTGATTATGAACTCCGACCACCAATGATCTTTCCATGGAGGCATGAAATGCGAGTCGGCTGGGCGCTTTGGAAATTCCTCAATAATTACCATCGCCCCGTCAATCACGAAAAACATACCAACAATCGCGACCAAAACAGCCGCCGAGCGCCGCAAGTTGAGCCATCCTGCGTTCATTTTTTACCTCCTTTGTAATCTTTCACGATTTGGTCAGCGCCGATCCTATTTTGACCAGTCAAGGCCGGAAGCGATGATGAAAAGTGTAAACAGTGAGAACCGACCCCTTTACGATTCGGTGAATCGTAAGCGGCGGCGGTCCCTTTTTCATTTCCCCTTTTCTCTCTCCTTCTGGTGCCGTTGTAGCATGCGTGTCAAGACTCGCTTCGGTGGCAGCGCCCTTATTTGGAATTCCCCGGAGCGCGACTGTGTGCGAAGCATCAGTCGCAGCAGTTAAGTTGTCACCGGCGTATGAAATAATCCGGCGCGTTTTGATCCCGAACGTTGTTGCTGCGGCTGGTCTCCGACACAACCGCGCTCCACAGATGCTCCGATCACCCCTTCCGCCACATCACGCGCCGGCCCTTCACCGAAATATCGCCGCGCGCGAGAGCGGCGACACATTTGGGATATAACTCATGTTCCGCGGCATGGATGCGTTGGTGCAACGTGTCCGCGGTATCCTCGTCCAGCACCGCCACAGTCTGCTGGCCGATGATCGGGCCGGAATCCACCCCCGCATCGACGAAGTGCACCGTGCAACCCGTTACTTTCACGCCGGCTTCCAACGCCTGCTTCCATGCTTCCAAGCCCGGAAAAGATGGCAACAGCGAGGGATGAATATTCACGATCCGGCCTTCGAATGCGCGCAGGAAGTCCCCTTTCAACACCCGCATGAAACCGGCGAGCACGATTAAATCCACCTTCGCCTCGCGCAACGCCTGGATGTAAGCGTTCTCGGCTTCTTCATCCAGTTTGGTGCGGAATTTTCCGGGCGCAATGAAGCGCGCCAGGATATTGCGTTCACGCGCGTGGCCCAGGATGCCTGCGCTTTCGACGTCGCTCGCAACCAGCCCAATCGTCGCCGGGATTTTTCCCGCGGCACACGCGTCGGCAATGGCCACGAAATTCGAGCCTTTGCCCGAACCCAGCACGCCGATGCGAAATGATTGCGCGTTCATCATCGGCTTTACTTACAGGCAGGATGCCAGCAACCGCAAGCCTTAGCTTTGCGCGAACGAAACGGGGCGTGATTAAAAGTGGGTGATGTGTCACTGGTCACTTGATACCTGCTTTTAGCGGCGTCCGGCAAAGCGGCAGAGGGCTGCCGCAATCCAAACCTGCCGGAAGCTCCTACGCTCCATGACTCGCGCTAGCGTCCTGGAGTGCGGCAGCCCTTG
>DASZPR010000076.1:0-4432 GCA_035550235.1 Verrucomicrobiia bacterium
AAACCAAATCTGACGTTTTTCCTTGTCCACACGGTCGACGCCGCGCACCACCCATTCACCCTTGGTGATTTGGTTTTTTACCTTTCCGGTTTTGCTGTCGTAAAGATAAAGATGATTCCATCCGTCGCGTTCAGACATCCAAATGATTTCTGACGTGTCATCCAGATACTCGGCGAAAAATTTGCTCGAATAACAAATAAAGGTTTTACTCTCCTCATCCACGATGGGCTTCACCACGCCAGTTTGGGCATCCACGCCCAGAATGCGCAAAGCCTGGTGCCCGCGTTGATTGAACAAAAACGAAAACCGGCTCGAATCCGGGCTCCACCGCACGTCTTCGTCCGACCATGGGTTGGCGAACAAAGCATCGTCGACCGGAATCTCCTTTTTATTTTCCACATCAAACAAATGCGGCTTGGTATACGGCACATCGTCTCCCGGTTTGAGATAAGGAAATGAAGTGAGCTTGGGCTGAAGCTGATCTTTGGGCGAGGACTCCACCTCGTACACCCGCCGGTGCGATCCCGCCTTGAATCGCATCGCCACAAAATGCCGCGAATCCGGCGACCAATAGACTTCCGGCGTCGCCTGCTCCGGGTCGCGCGTCTCAAAATCCATGTTGACCGCGCGCTCCGATTCCGCCGTGCGCGTATAGCCATTGTCCGGGTTTCCGTCCTGCGTCAATTGCTGCTCCGAACCGTCGCGCGTGTCGCGCAGGAAGATATTAAAATCGCGCACAAACACTTCCCATCGCTTATCCGGCGACATGATTCTCTCCGGCAAGCTGCGCTCCGCCCGCGCTCCCCGCCGCGAAACCGGTGGCGCTGCGTTGGTCGCTCCGATGATCGCAACACCTGGCTGATTGCCCGCATCGAACACTGCAACCACATCGCCGTTATGCGCCGTAATCAACCACACATGACCCGCGAACGTGTGCTGGTCGCGCTCTTCCGCCGGCTTGAGCGTTCCGTAAGGCTGACGCTCCGCATCCTGATCCAGCCAGAACACATTCACTTCCTGGTCCATCCGATTCACAAAGTGAATGGTGGTTTCCTCATCAGAACCGCCGGACGGATGAATCGTTTTGCCGGCGCGCAATTGATTTCCATTCGCGCCATTCTTCGTGATTGCAGTTGCGACGTACGTCTCAAGGTTCAAATTCCACTCGGAGCCTTCACCCGAAAGCGTCACACTTTTTCCGTCGGCCGAAAATGTGAGGGAATCAAACGGCGGCTTCTTCGGATTCACGTCGCCACCGGTCACCGCCGCCAGCGCCTTGGCCATGCGCTCGGCGTCAAACGCCGGCTCACGCTTTCCCGCGGCGGCATCCACGAGCACAAATTCCTTTTCGTCGTGGGCTAAATTCAGCCGATACCAGAAACGGTTCGTCACGCCCGCACTGTCCGCGAACCAATGCGGATCGATTTTATCCCGGTAAATCCGCGGCGGCGAATTCGTTGCCGGCGCCGCCACGGCGGTGAGCCCAATATTTAAGATAAGAGCGCCGACGAAGAAACTATATTTCATAAGTGAAAAATGAAATGCCCTCGCCCTTGAGACAGGCGATGTGTCAGACCAAGGTATGCACCTTTTCGCGTGAATACGGTGAAATTAAAAGATTGGCCCGGTTCACCGCCATGTTCCAAACGCACCCGCAGCTATCCGGCATCATCATCGCCCAGACTTCCCACCGTTTGTAGTTCCGAGTTTACGCAGCCCGCGATTCACTACTTGGCGAACTTCTTGCGCCGATATTCTGATGGCCGCCAGCCGATCCATTTCGTGAACGCGTTCGAAAACACAAACGGATTTTGGTAACCAACTTCCTGCGAAATGGAATCGATTGTATGCTCCGTCGTGGCCAGCATTTCCGCCGCGCGCTTCATCCGCAAATACGTAACCTGGTGCATCGGGCTGCGGCCCAGTTGCCGCCGGCAAAGTCTGCGAAGATGTTCGTTGCTGTAACCCGCCTGCTTCGCCAACTGCGTCAGCGACCACGGGTCGGCGAGGTTCGCCGCGACCCGCTCCCAGAGCAAACGCAACTGGTCCGGCTGGTCCGATGATTGCGCAAATCGCAATACATACGCATGCACCAAATCTGTCCATTCCTGAATCAATGTGGGCTGCGCAGGTCCATTGCATTCATACATCAAACCCAAAACCGCAGAGCGCAACGGCAGCGGATCGTAGCGCGCCATAACGGGCGTGGTGACGTTGGCAATCGGCCGCTGTTCGACCGGCCGCTGATAACACACCCAGCAAAAATCCCATTTCTGTTTCGGCAACGTCTCAAAAGCGTTCAACGTATGCGCCGGCAACAGGCACGCATAACCTTCCTTGCAAATGCGCCAGCGACCGTCGATCAGCACCCGCCCCTGCCCGCCGATGCACGCCAGAAAATAAGTTGTGGTCTGTTTCGTGCGGACGATGCGCGTGAGCCCCTGGGTTTCCTGAATCCCAATGTGCACCATCTGATAGTTGTTCAGCGTCTGGCAAATTGGAAAGCTGGCGAGCCACGGACGAGGCTCGGCGTTGGCTGCCTGCACGCCTCGCATGCGTGTGTGAGGACTGTGAATCGTTACATCCACCAGTTCTGGCTGGGAGTCAGTCACGGACGCTTACGTTAAACGGTGTTGCGAACGATGGCGATGAAAATGTGTCCGAACTCATTTCGCGAGCCGCGAGACTTTCGGCTCAATCCAATCGCTCTGCGTGCGCCCGGTTCCGTCCCGGCTCGTTCGTAACGTGAGCTTTTGCGCGCCCCTGACGGAAACATTCACTGCCACCGGCGCATCGCCTTTCTTCACGGTTCCGCTGTGCCACAGCTCTTTTCCGTCAGCCAGAACAAAAAATTCCGTCGTCCCACTCGACCCGGAATCATCATCGATTCCCGCTGTCCCCGTGAACGTGTCATAAAGCCCGTGCAAATCGAATTCCACATCCGAGCCGGTAAACGCGGTGAGACCGTGGGCGTAATGTTTCCCCGCGACGACCAACGGCGCCGGCGCCAGCAATTCTTCAATCTCATACCCGCTCCAACGGCCCGTGAATCGTCCAGGCTGCAATTCCGTCAACAACAACTCGGGCGGAGCCAGCGCCGCAAGATCGAAAGTAACTTCCGCTGCCCGCGGACTTTCGGCGCCATCGTCCCACACCGTTTTCACGCGCGCCCTGTGTGGCACATTCGGGTCTAATTGATGAACCACGAACCGCGCTTCCGGCGTTTGCCCAAGCAATTTGTCATCCACATACACTTCGTATCCTGAGTTCAGGTAATATTGCTCGCGCCAGTTGAGGCTTACGCCATCGAGGCCGATGGGTTGTGCAAACAAATGCTCCGGCGCGCTCGGCGGATAATGGAACATGCCGCTCGTGGCGAATTCGATTTCCCAATCCACGTCCTGCGTTTTTGGCGACGCAATTTCCACCACGGCCCAGCCCTGGTGATTGGTGATTTTGACCGGCAACTTTTTTGAACCCGCCCGCGCGATCGCACTTTTCACAACGTCATTCGTTCCCGCGGGAAAAACAAAACTCAATTTGTAAGGATCGTCTTTGATAATATGGCTCGTTCCTTTGAATGAACTGTTTTTCTGGCTCAGCTTCTTCAATTCAACCGGCCCTTGCGTGATGTGGCGGCTGGTGGAAATGAGCTGAATCGCGCCCGAATCCGGTAGCAACGTCAGCACGCGGCAACTCGTCGGAGCCGTCGGCACCGCCATGCCCTCGCGCCACGCGCCGAGATATTCCTGATTCCAAAAATCGAAGACATGCACGCGTTTCCCTTTCGGCAAGCCGAGTTCCGACCAGTTAAGATACACCTGCTCCGCCTTGTCGGTGTCGAAATTAAAAACGCCCACTACATCATAGTGCCGGTCGAGATGATTGACCTTGAGGTCCCAGATTTTTTTGTAGCGCTCAGTCGGAAAAAGATCGAGTGGCCGAATATCCGTGGCGGGATAAACGCGCCGTAGCAACTCCACCCGCTCCTCGCCCAAATCCATCAGCCGATCGCTGGACATCAAAGCCTGTCCCGTGAGCCCATCGATCGTCGCCCACACCCTCGCCTGCTCCAGCGTCAGCGGCGACCGCACCAGCAATGCGTCCGGATCCGAATACCACACAATATTATGCAGGTAATAAAATTGCAGCGTGGGCCGTAGCGCCACCTGGAAACCGCCCCAGCCCAATACCACATCCCCGCCCGTGCGCGAACCATTCATGATGCCCGCGCCTTCCAGTGGAATTCCCCAGCAACCGAGCAGGTAACGATTCGGACCAATCGCACCGCGAATGGTGTTCAACGTCTTCCGATACAACCCCGCCGCGTCAGCGGAAGGATTTTTCATAAAACTTTTCTTCTTCCCGTATTCATCCACCACGATCGGCTGCCCATCAATTTTGAAATAATCGTAACCCCAGCCTGACATCC
>DASZPR010000077.1:0-3126 GCA_035550235.1 Verrucomicrobiia bacterium
GATTTGAAAATCGCCGTGGTCTTCGGCGGTGTCGGTTACGGCCGGCAAAACGAAATGCTCAAAGCCGGAGCGGACATCATCGTCGCGACGCCCGGCCGTTTGCTCGACCATTTGGAACAGGGCACGTGTCATCTCAATCACGTGCAACATCTCGTGCTCGACGAAGCCGATCGCATGCTGGACATGGGTTTTCTGCCGGACGTGCGGCGCATCGTCGAGAAATGCCCGCGGGCGCGGCAGACGATGCTTTTTTCCGCGACCATCCCGCCACAGATCGAGACGCTCATCAAATGGGCGATGCACAATCCGGAAACGATTGAAATCGGCGCGCGCCGAACCCCGGCGGAAACGGTCAAGCACGTCATCTATCCCGTGGCCGATGCGCAGAAGACGGACTTGCTCCTCGCGTTGCTCGACCGCGTGAACTACGAATCGGTGATCATCTTTTGCCGCACCAAACACGGTGCGGATCGTATCTCGCAAATGCTGAAGCGCAATAATCACGCCGTCGCGGTGCTGCATTCGAATCGCACGCAACGCGAACGCGAGCAGGCGCTGAAGGGTTTTCGCGACGGACGCTTTGAAGTGCTCGTGGCGACGGACATCGCGGCGCGCGGGTTGGATATTGCGGATGTGAGCCACGTAATCAATTACGACGTGCCGCATCATCCGGAGGATTACATCCATCGCATTGGCCGCACGGGCCGTGCGGAGGCGACGGGCGATGCGTTCACACTGATGGTGGCGGAGGATTCGTCGCACGTGGCGGCGATTGAGCGGTTCATCAGCCAGAAGATTGAGCGCGTGAAGCTGGAGAATTTCGAGTATCGCTACACGGCGCTGTTCGAGGAGGGCAAACCCGGCCAACCGACGGGCCATGATCGGCGCGTGCAAGCGGTGCGTGTGCGCGGTGGATATTTCTTCGGGCCGGCGAAGCGGAGACGGCGGTAGTCGCTGACCACTTAGATTTTTTTGCCGCTTTTTAGAAAGTGCGGATGGCGGTGTTCGTGCACAAGTGACAAAAAGTAGACCGTATCACCTTGCACCCTATAATAGATGTAATAAGGAAAGGGCTTCGTGCGGCGGCAAGGATAACCGTGCGGTCCAACGTGGTCACCTCCGCCCCATTTGACAACCTCACGAACTTGCCCGGCAATCCGTTCTCGAAATGAACTCGCCAATCGCGGTGAAATTTGGGCGTAACGTTTTTCCGCCTCAAGCAAGTCCGTTTGAAACCGGATGCCAAAAACCGCCTTCACAAAGAAGTGCCAAATACTTGCTCAAAAGTCAGGCCTGGATCTCTTCCGGAAATCAAATCTTCAAAGCGGCGATTCAGCTCAGCCCTTATTTCATCATCGGTTCGATTATCGCCCTCAAGACTTTGAATCAACAATTTGGCCAACTCAATGCGGTCGTCCGGAGAGAGCGAAAGTGCTTCTTCAGCAATGGCAAGATTGTTCGGAGCCATGCCACCAGGATACCCTTGAGCCTTTGCCGGCGCAAGCAGTTCTCCAATTCCGTGCTTGCGGCTGCGGCACTTCGTGTTTAGGAACGGGCGGTGATTTTGCATGTCATTTTCGGCAGTCTGGCCACGCTCAGCTTTATTTTGCTGATGTGGCAGTGGATTGCCGCGCGGCGTTTTCCATTGCACCAACGCGTCGGCGATACTTCTTTCGCGCCGGCGGTGACGCTGCTGAAATCACTCAAGGGCGCGGATGCGGCCACGGAGGATTGTTTGCGGAGTTGGTTCGTACAGGATTATCGCGGTGAGATGCAGATTCTTTTTGGCGTCGCGACGGCAGATGATCCCGTTTGCGCCGTTGTCAAAAAACTGCAGCAGGAATTTCCGAATCGCGACGTGCGGCTGGAGATTGTTTCTACTCTCATCGGGACGAACGCCAAGATTTCCAAACTCGCTGAACTCGAAAAGCTCGCGAAGCACGACATCCTGGTGGTGAGCGATGCGGATGTGCGCGTGCCGGTGGATTTTTTGGCGAACGCAGTGGTGCCGTTGCGTGAGGGGAGCGTCGGGTTGGTGAATTGTTTTTATCGGCTGGCGAATCCTTCGACGCTGGCGATGCGATGGGAGGCGATTGCGATCAATGCGGATTTCTGGAGCCAGGTGCTGCAATCGCAGACGCTGAAGCCGCTGGATTTCGCGCTGGGCGCGGTGATGCTCACGCGGCGCGCGCTCGTGGCGGAGATTGGCGGGTTCAAGTCGTTGGCGGATTGTTTGGCGGATGATTATCAACTCGGCAATCGCATCGCGAAGCTGGGTCATCGCATCGTGCTGTCGCCGATCGTGGTGGAGTGTTGGGATCCGCCGATGGATGCCCGCGCGGTGTGGAGGCATCAGTTGCGCTGGGCGCGGACGATTCGCGTGTGCCAGCCGGTGCCGTATTTTTTTAGCATTTTGAGTAATGCGGGGTTGTGGGCGATAATTTGGTTGTTCGTTGGTTTGACAGAAATCCGTTTTACTCCGGTAGACTGGCATTTCGACAATCACCTTCTGTATGGCACATCCCACACTCGAATTCCTTCAGCACTCGTCGCAGGCGGATGTTTTATTTTATTTCGGATTTTGATAGCACAAAACTTACAGAGCCGGCTGATGCGGCCGTTTGCAAGCGGGGACTATTTCTGGCTGGTACCGATCAAGGATTTGTTGCAGGGAGCCATTTGGCTTTGCGCATTTATTGGAAACACAATCGAGTGGCGGGGGCAGGCGTATCGATTGCGGCGGGATGGGACGTTGGTGAAGGCTGGGGATCGTTGATTGTGGGCATCAAGCGATTTTTTGCCACAGAGGCACAGAGGACAAAGAGCGGTTGTGTTCGGACATACTGAGATGCTCGCTGCGCTCGCCCGGCGGAGCCGGAAAGTGATGGGTGCTTTTTCGATTTACCCCAGGTGGCGTTCGCTGCGCGAACTTACCCGGGGCTAATTTCCGTCGCTCCTCCGGAGCTTCAAATGGATTTTCGAGGTCGAGAATCCGCCTCGTTACCTCGGCGGCTACGAGTGAAAACAGATTGCCGCGGGTTGTGGGTTGACCTATTGTCAACGGAGTTGCGCGAGTAGCTCAATTGGATAGAGCGTCGGTCTCCGAAGCCGAAGGTTGTGGGTTCG
>DASZPR010000078.1:0-7428 GCA_035550235.1 Verrucomicrobiia bacterium
CCACGCCCGCCTCCCAAAACGCCTTCGCGCCGTCTTTGCCGAAATTTTTCACGAGCGTGTGCATGCGCTCATCAGTCACGTAAGTCAGGTGCGCGGTAGTATGGCCGGTATCGGCCGCCGCGCAACGCTGCCGGTCGAGCAGCGCGACTTTTGCGCCCTCGCGTTTTAGCAACCACGCCGCAGTGATACCGGTCAGCCCGGCGCCGATAATAACGACGTCGACTTCCAAATCATTCGCGATGGATGGAAACTCAGGAAGTGTTTCGGAGAATTGCCAATACGACCCTGTTTGCATGAAGCAAACTTAGCCCGTGATCATCGAAGAACAACCGGGGTAAGTATCTGAGGGGTGTTTCCCGCTACTCGCTCAGGCTCTTCGCGTGCGGTGGATCGTCCGCCTGCTTGTGTTCGGCATGCGCAGCCGATTCGTTTTCCTGGGGTGCCGGCGCCTGTCCACCGGAGAGAATATACGAAAGCCGTGGTTTGACCGCCGAAGTTGACGCTGCCTGGTGAGCGGCGCGGGCAGCGGCGATTTGTTGTTCGCGCGCCGTCAGGGGCGGGACGCTCGGTGCTGGTGTTCCGTTTTCGTTCAGAAAATTTTCTTCAAGTGTCGGTACCGCAAGCGTGCCTCCGGCGGTTGGGGTGGGTGGAAGGGCGGCGGGAGTCGATTGTGCCGCCGTCGCGAGCGGGGCATCTGCCGGCACGCGAACCAAGGTCGCGCAGTTCGGGCACGGAATCTTCTCCCCCGCGTAGGATTCATCGCACTGGATATGCTGCGCGCAGGACGGACAAGTAAATTTCAGGTCACTCATAATTCAATTCATTGTGTTACGCCTCACGAGCTAACCTATGCGGCATCAAAAACCGCGCAAGGGGGAATCTTGGTATTTGTGACCCCTTTAAGAAATCCCCGGGCGGATCGGCCCGGGGATGAAGGGGCCGGTGCCTTAGAGTCTGTTTGGCTGCGGCTGGTAGGGCGCGTCACTCCGTGCGCGCCGTTGGATGCCGGCCAGACGATAGCGCGCACGGACTGGCGCGCCCTGACTCAAAACTCTTTTTGTTATACGCTCTCAGGCCAATCTTTTCCGCAACTCATCGAGTTGCGCATTCAGCGCCGCGGGTAAATGGTCGCCCAGCTTGGCATAGTTGGCTGCCACGTCATCGATCTCTCTTTTCCAACCGGGCACATCCACAGCCGTAAGCTCGTCGATATTTTCCACCGGAAGATGAAGCCCGCGTAAATTCAGCGCATCGTGCGTGGGCAGGTTTCCGATCGGCGTTTCCTTTGCCTTCGCGGTCCCCTCCACGCGCTCGCAAATCCATTCGAGCACGCGGCTATTATCGCCATAGCCGGGCCAGAGAAATCTTCCGTGAGCGCCTTTGCGGAACCAATTCACGAAATAAATTTTCGGAAGTTTGCTGCGGTCCGTGCGTTGGGCGAAAGAAAGCCAATGTGCGAAATAATCCCCCATGTTGTAACCACAAAAGGGCAGCATCGCGAATGGATCGCGTCGCAGAATCCCCGTCTGGCCCAGCGCCGCCGCCGTAGTTTCCGAACCGCAGGTCGATCCCATGAACACGCCCTGTTCCCAACTGAACGCCTCGTTCACCAGCGGGATCGTGCTCGGTCGACGCCCCCCGAACAGGATCGCCGACAACGGGACCCCCTCGGGGTTTTGCCATTCCGGATCAATCACCGGGCTTTGCGAAGCCGGTGCGGTGAAACGGGAATTCGGGTGCGCGCCCTTTCTGCCGCTCGCCAGGCTCCAGGGTTTGCCTTCCCAATCAATGCCGTTGACCGGCGCGGGAACGCCCATGTCCTCCCACCACACATCACCATCGGGTGTGAGGACCACGTTGGTGAAGATCGTGTTCTCCGAACACGTGGCGATTGCGTTGGGATTTGATTTCGACGACGTGCCCGGCGCCACGCCAAAAAATCCGGTCTCCGGATTCATCGCGTACAGGCGACCGTCCTTGCCGATGCGAATCCAGGCGATGTCATCCCCGAGCGTCGTGACCTTCCAACCAGGAATCGTCGGAAGCATCATCGCGAGATTGGTTTTGCCACACGCGCTGGGAAACGCCGCCGAGAGATAATATTTTTTCCCCGCCGGCGAGGTCAGGCCAAGGATGAGCATGTGCTCAGCCATCCAGCCCTCGTTTCTGGCCACCACCGACGCGATGCGCAAGGCGAGGCATTTTTTGCCAAGCAACGCATTGCCACCATACCCCGAGCCGAACGACCAAATCGACGGATCGTCCGGAAAATGAACGATGTATTTGTCCTTCGGATCCGGCACACAAGGCCACGGAACGTCCTTTTGCCCCGGTTGCAACGGCGCCCCAACCGAGTGCATGCAGGGAATGAACGCCCCATCCGCGCCGAGTTTTTCCAACACCTCCTTGCCCATGCGCGTCATGATCCGCATGTTGGCGACCACATAGGGCGAATCCGTAATCTCGATTCCGATTTTGCAAATCGGCGAATCCAGCGGACCCATCGCGAAAGGAATCACATACATCGTGCGTCCCTTCATGCAGCCATTAAAAAGCTCGTGCAGCTTTTTCTTCATCTCGACCGGATCCGTCCAGTTGTTGGTGGGGCCGGCTTCCTCTTTGGTCCGGGAACAAATGAAAGTGCGATCTTCCACACGCGCGACATCGCTGGGATGCGAGCGCGCCAGATAAGAGTGGGGCCGCTTCTTTTCGTTGAGCTTGATAAGCGTGCCGTTCCGCACCATCTGGTCGCATAACCGCTGGTATTCTTCCGCCGAACCGTCGCACCAAAAAACCTGGTCCGGTTTGCAGAGTTGCGCCATTTCTTCCACCCAGGAGATGAGGTCCCCATTATTGGTCAGGCAATCACCAGGATTCATCATAGTATCCATACAGATTTGCCGGCGGGGGGTCTCCGGCTTGCGTTCGTTTTGAACGGCGGAAATAATCGGGGACGACTGAAAAAAATGCGAGAGCCAAATCGGATTTTACCCAAATCTTTTTCACCAAAATAAGGAGTGCTTTGGACAATGCACGTTAAGCGGTTTCGCCGCCATGGGGTAAACTGATAATTTGGAAAATGAATAAACGTCCGGCGAATTCGTTCTCCTGGTTGTTGTTATGAGCGTGGAAGACACTATAGGTTTTCGCAATGAGGCGCCCGCCTGCGCCGTTTGCGGCAAAAACGTCCAGAACGGCGGCGGTTTTGCGCGCATCAAACAAGGCGAACGCATGATTGAGTTGTGCTGTCCCCTGTGCGTCGAGACTTTCCAAAAAGATCCTCAACCGTATCTGAAACGATTGCAACGCGTTGACTATTTCCGTGAGTTGGCCTCGCTCCAGGGCGGTGAGCCGCACTGAGCTGCTGGGACTTCTCAACGTGATTTTCCCATCGCGACCGGCCTTTGCGTGTGTTACACATAATCTGCGAGAACTATGAGTCGTACGACTGAGCTATCGGTGCAACCCTCTCCGGGCAAATCCTCTTGTCTGGCCCGTTCGGTCGTGGATGTCTTGCGCAAGGAACCCTCGCTCGAAGCCATCACCATCAATCGCGCGGAACAAAAAATCTCCGTGGCCACCCTCGGCAAAATCGACGAGCCGCGCGTCAACGAAACCATCACCGGCCGGATTCAGGAAGCCTACGAAAAAGGTGTCGCCGAAAATTGTTTGTTGCTCGAAGGGCAGGGCGATTGCCGCAATTGCTCATCGCCGCTTTCCGACTCCGAACGGCGACAAATCACTATTCAGCACCAAGGCGAGGTCACCACCATTGCGCGCGTGACTTGTCCGACGGCGCCCACGTTCTGGCGCTGGCGGGATTTGCCGTGGCCGAAAGTCGTGCCGCGCGAAATGGAGTTCCTCGAAGAGCCCGAAGACATCGACGAGCACATTAACGAATGGAAACCGCAACTGGCCCTCGCCATCCTCTGCGGCCTCTGTGGCCTCACCGGTTATTTCCTGCATCGCGCGAATTTGCCGGCGTATTCACTGATCGCTTTCATCGCCGCTTACCTTGCAGGCGGTTGGTTCACCGTGGAAGAAGTCTGGGAACGCCTGCAACAGCGCGCCATCGACGTGCATTTTCTCATGCTCGCCGTGGCCGCGGGTGCGGCGTTCATTAATGCCTGGGCCGAAGGCGCCACGTTGCTCTTCCTGTTTTCATTTTCCGGCGCGCTCGAACATTTCGCGCTCGGCCGCACACAACGCGAAATCCGCTCGCTGTTTCGCGAAGCGCCCAAGGTGGCAACCGTATTGGACGAACAAGGTCATGAGCGCGAAGTGAAGGTGGAACAGTTGCGCACGGGCCTGCGGTTGCTCGTCAAACCCGGCGTGCAGTTTCCCGTGGACGCCGAAATCGCGAAAGGCAAAACCGCCGCCGATGAATCGAACCTCACCGGTGAAGCCGCGCCCGCCGAAAAAGCTGTCGGCGATACCGTGCTGGCTGGCACGCTCAATCTATGGGGCGCAGTTGAAGCGCTCGTGCTGCGTCCGGCAGCGGAAAGTTCGCTCCAGAAAATCATCCGCCTCATCCGCGAAGCGCAGCACCAGAAAGCGCCCGCCCAGCGGTTTACCGACAAATTCGGTACTTACTACACCTATTTTGCCCTCGCGCTTTCGTGTACCATGTTTTTCGTCTGGTGGCGCGGATTTCATCTGGCGCCCTTCGCCGTCGCCAAAGGACAACTGGAATCGCAAAGCGCCTTTTATCGCACGATGACCCTCCTCGTGGTGGCGTCGCCCTGCGCGCTCGTATTGTCCATCCCCTCGGCCGTGCTGGCGGCCATCGCCTGGAGCGCGCGCCACGGAATACTGTTTCGCGGTGGCGCGGCCGTGGAAAAATTGGCCAGCATCGACACCGTGGCGCTGGACAAAACCGGCACCCTGACCACCGGCGAATTAAAAGTCGAAAAAGTGGAAAGCTTCCCGCCCGGTCGCGAAAACGAAGTCGCCCAAATCGCTTACTCCCTCGAAAAACTTTCCACGCACCCGCTCGCGCGCGCCATCACGCGCTACGGCAAACAGCAGGATCTCAAATCGGTTTACTTTGAACAGTTTGAATCTGTGACCGGGCAGGGTCTGCGCGCCCAACGCGGTGCGGATACCTGCATGCTTGGCCGGCGCGAATGGGTCGCTGAACAAACCGGCGCCGCCATCTGGATGCCGGGCTCCAGCCGGCTTCAACCGATTTCCGCCGCGCCTCCCCAGAGCGAGGCGGGCGTGTCCGAGATCTGGGTTGCGCAAGGCGATTTGCTCGGCCGTATTTTGTTGCGCGACGATATCCGCCCGCAATCCCGCCAGGTCATCGATGAATTACGCCAGGAGGGTCTGACCACCATTGTGCTCACCGGCGACCGCAAAGCCGCCGCGGAACACATGCGGACCGACTTGCAATTGGACGACGTGCGCGCCGAACTGAAACCCGAGAACAAAGTCGCCGCCATCAGCGCCCTTACCCGCGAAGGCAAAAAAGTCGCGATGATCGGCGACGGCGTGAATGACGCCCCCAGCCTGGCCATCGCGCACATCGGCGTCGCCATGGGCGCACGCGGTTCCGACGCCGCCCTTGAGCAAGCCGACGTTGTCCTCATGCACGACCGCCTGGAAAATTTTCTCGCCGCCTTTCGCCTGAGCCAGCGTGCCCGCGCCATCATCCGGCAAAACCTCGTCATTTCCCTGGGCACCGTCTGCGTCCTCGTGACATTTGCCATGATGGGCAAAATCCCGTTGACGCTCGGCGTCGTCGGCCACGAAGGCAGCACCGTGGTGGTCGTGATGAACAGCCTCCGCCTCCTCTTCGGTAAAATTTCAACCCCGGTAGCCGCCAACGTCAGTCGGCGCTGATATTGGAGCGCGGATTTTATTCCGCGAGCTGCTTCTCAGGAGAGGAATTGCCAAATACTTTTTAACTCTTCAACTCTTAACCTCCTAAACTCTTTAACTCGGCATTGTGAGTAACTTCCCCGCTTTCCGTTTTGCCTCGCCCGCATTGGCCGTGCTTATATCCCGCCGATGAAAAAAGATTTTATGCGCGAAGCGATTCGCCTTTCCATTCAGATGATGCGCAAAGGCCAGGGCGGACCATTCGGCGCGGTGGTGGTCAAAGGAAACAAAATCGTCGGTCGCGGCAACAACCAGGTGACCTCGGCCAACGACCCCACCGCCCACGCGGAAATCGTTGCCATCCGCGACGCCTGCCGGCGCCTGAAAACTTTCTGCCTCGACGATTGCGATTTATACACGAGCTGTGAACCCTGTCCCATGTGCCTTTCCGCAATTTACTGGGCGCGAATCGGGAACGTGTTCTACGGCAACACCCGCAAAGACGCCGCTAAAATCGCCTTCGACGACGACGAAATTTACCGCGAAGTCGCGCTCCCCATCCGCAAGCGCAAGCTGGCGATGAAACCCCTGCTGCGCGATGAAGCGCTGGTCGCCTTCAAGGAATGGGCCGCGAAGACCGACAAAATTCCGTATTAAAATAGGGAACGCTTGGTCACAAATTCCAGACTTGATTCCAGGAATGCATTTTCAAAACTGTTTCGCAGTGCGGCTTGGTCCCCAAGGGACCACCGACAATAGCCCGGCGTTTCAACGCCGGGGACCGGAGCGTTCATAACCTAGTCCCGAAGGGACGACTGAAAAACCCAAGCCCGGCGAAATTCAGTTTGAGTGGCTATCTTCACCCTGATAGTGCATGGTTGGGGAATGCCATATCGACCGAGGAAGAAAAAGCCCCAGGCCAAACCCGGAGAACCGGGAAGCGCGCAATCGCGTGACTACCAATTTCTGGATCAACGCCGCCGGGACTTCACCACGCGCAACACCCTGGCCCGCTTGCGCAACCGCAAATCGGACATCAAATAATTGCGTGAAAAGGAGGCGCCTTGCTCCGTCGCCTAAACCGTGATTTCCCGTTTGATGGAATGTAATTTGCTACGCAAAGGGTATGGAAAAGGGAAAATACAACTGGTTGGTATTGGTTTTGTTCTTTTGTTCGGGGACGACCGCCCTTGTCTATGAGGTAATCTGGTCAAAGTACCTGTCACAGATGTTTGGCAGCACGATCTACGCCCAAACAGTCGTGTTGGCCGCATTCATGGGAGGCCTGGCCTTGGGCAATAAACTGTTTGGCCGCTGGGCGGATAAATTGCAAAGGCCGGTCCACATTTACGGCTATCTGGAGATCACCATTGGTTTGTATGCTTTCTTTTTCCCCTCCCTAAACAACGTGGCGGATCACATTTTTGTCAGCGTTGGCAGCGGGATTGCGCAACGCACCTTATTGCTGCTGACTTTAAAGGCCGCCTTAAGTGCCGCCTTGCTCCTGGGCCCGACAATCCTAATGGGTGGAACACTGCCTTTGCTCGCCGCCTGGCTGCAACATTTCACTTCGGATGCCGCGCGTCGATCCGCGCGATTCTATTC
>DASZPR010000079.1:0-3500 GCA_035550235.1 Verrucomicrobiia bacterium
TCATCGACAAAGGCAAGTTGCTGCTGGATGGCAAGCCGGATGAACTGGTGGCCACGCACAATTCCGGCACGCTGGAACATCTGTTCACGCAATTGACCGGGGGCACGGAATTGGAGCGGCGCGCGGAGGACTTCGCGAAAACATTTCGCTCATGAACCCGTCAACTACAGACGCACCGCCGGTGATGAATCCCGCGCCGCCGCAGACGGCCACGTTGCGGAAGCTCTTTCTCACGCTCTACCTGCGCGGCCGCAGTTCGCGGGGCATTCGGTTGAAAACCGCGCCGAAATCCGTCGGCCAAAAGCTGTTCCTGGCGTTGTTGGTGTACGCTCTTTTTGGCCTGTGCGCGACGGCTTTCATACATCAGCCGGTTTTCGCCCTCGCGATTTATTGTCACAGCCTGACCTTTGTCTTTCTGGGAATGTTCATTTCCTCATCGGCGGGCGAAGTTCTTTTCAACAAGGAGGAGGCGGACATTCTGATGCATCGTCCGGTGAGCACGAAGGATCTGCTTTGGTCGAAAATCCGGGTCCTGATCCAGGTGTCACTCTGGCTCGGCGGCGCACTGAATCTTGCCGCGCTCGTAGTCGGTGTGTTCACGTCCGACGGAGGATATTTATTTCCACCGATTCACATCGTTTCAACCGTTCTCGAAGCGCTCTTCTGCACGGGCTGCATCGTGCTGGTCTACCAACTGTGCCTGCGGTGGTTCGGTCGCGAGCGCGTCGACAGCATTATGACGAGCGCGCAGGTGATCATTGCCATCGCCGCGGTCCTGGCGGGCCAGATCCTTCCGCGGCTCGTATTGCAATTCAGCCGCAGCGGCAAGTTACACTTCAGTCCGCACACGTGGTACATCGCTTTTTTCCCCCCGGGCTGGTTCGCGGGCATGGACAATGCCATTGCGGGGCACGGCGACCACGGCGCCTGGCTGCTCGCGGGAATTGGAGTCGCCGCCACGGCTATCGTACTCTGGCTGGCGTTCAGCAAACTGGCGCACAATTACGAAACCGGGCTGCAAGCCATGGGCGAAACTGTTTCCAAACCCCGCACCCGGTCGGGACGGCCATGGACGGAAATTCTCGCCACGCTCCCGCCCGTGAAATGGTTCTCGCCGGTGTCCCGCGCGAGTTTCATCCTGACCATTGCCTACCTGATGCGCGACCGCGACGTAAAACTGCGCGTGTTTCCCGGCATCGGCCCGATGCTCATCATGCCTTTCGTTTTTTTATTTCAGGACACGCATGCAATGGAAGGTTTTGGCACGGCGTTTTCGTCCGGGTTTCTCGCGTGCATTCCATTGATCACGCTTGACCTGCTTCAATACTCGCAGCAATGGCAGGCATCGGATATCTTTCGCGCGGCGCCGATGGTCGGGCCGGGAGAGCTTTGCAATGGCGCGCGCCTCGCGGTCGTTTGCGTGCTGGCCTTGCCGTCATTCATCCTCATCACGTTTATCATGTGGCTGATCCAACACGATGCGAACCATCTCCTGCTGTTTCTGCCGGGGTTTATTCTGGTGCCGATTGTTTCGCTGGTGCCGGCGGTGATGCGCCGCGGAGTGCCGCTTTCTTTTCCAAACGAAGAAGCCAAATCCGCCAAACGCAACGTCAAAATGATTGGCGTCATGGTCCTGGCGGCGGCGCTTTCAGTAGTCGCCACGTTTGCTTATAAAATGGGTTGGTTTTGGTGGCTGATCCTCGCCGAGGTTGTCATCGCAACGCCGGTTTATTTCGGTCTGCTTGCGGTGATCTCCCGCTTGCGGTGGAAACCGATTGAATAAACACGCTGGCCGCCAGAGCGGTTAATTGGGCTCTTTTTCCACGACGCGTTCGATGCGGCTGTCCGGCACCAGCCAAATCAGCGCGACCAGAATAAAAATTCCGTTTGAGATCCAGGGGTTCACAAACGCGAGCGGTATCGACGCAAGATAAAGCACGGGCGAAATTTTCCCTTTCCAATCGGCGCCAATCGCCGCCGCGAGCATCGCGTGGCGCCCTTCCTTGCGAATGATGGCGCATTGCAAAATGTAATAAGCAATCGCGGCCATCAGCAGCACGAATCCGTAAATCGCCGTCGGCACCTCCGGAGGATGCACTTCCCATTTCCACGTCTTTCCCATCCATGCCGTAGTGAACGGAAACAGCGACAGCCAGAACAGCAAGTGCAGGTTCGCCCAGAGAATTCCGCCACTCACTTTCCTCGTCGCGTGCAGCATGTGATGATGGTTGTTCCAATAAATGCCGACGTAGACGAAACTGAAAAAGTAGCTGGAAAAAACCGCCGGCAATGAATCGGATTTCAACGCACTCAGGCTGATGCCTTCCGGCGGCCGCAATTCCAGCACCATGATCGTGATGATAATGGCAATGACACCGTCGCTGAATGCTTCGAGGCGGTTTTTCTGCATGCGCGGAGTTTAGGATTGGCGATTGCCAATTGCCAATTGCAGATTTGAATGACGAATAACGAATGTCAAATGTCGGATTTTCACCCGCGGCGTTCGCTGTCCAGCGTTCGACGTTTCCGGTTACTCTTTCAGCAGCCCTTCCAAATCGAGTCGTTTCGTATACATCTCAATCTCACCATCCGCCGTTCGAGGCCATTGTTCGCGCGGACGATCCCAATACAACTCCACGCCGTTCTCATCCGGATCGCGAAGGTAAAGCGCCTCGCTTACGCCATGGTCTGACGCGCCATCCAGCTTAATGCCCGCCGCCAACACGCGCCGCAAGGCATCGGCGAGCAACGCTCGCGTTGGATACAGAATCGCCACGTGAAAAAGCCCGGTGGCATTTGGCGGCGGGGGTGAACCGCCCAGGCTCTCCCAGGTATTGAGCGCAAGGTGATGATGATATCCGCCCGCCGAAAGAAACGCCGCCTGTGTCCCGTAACGTGCGGTGACTTCGAAACCCAGCACGTCCCGATAAAATTTCAGCGCGCGGTCGAGGTCCGCGACCTTGAGATGGACGTGCCCAATCCTGACCTGTGGGTCAATTGGGCGAGTGGAAGGTTTCTGGTTCATGACCACTTGTAAGCGCAATTGCTCCACGGGGCAATCGGATACATATCGTGAGGACAGAGGGGAAATTCATGCTCCCATTTTCAACACCACGCGAAAGCGTGCTTTGCCGCTCATCATGCGGTCGTAGGCTTCGGCGGCGCGTTCCAGCGGATACACTTCATTCATCGAGCGCACGCCGGTCATCACGCTGAACGCCAGGGTGTCCTGCGAATCAACGGCGTTGCCGGAATACCAGCCTTTAACCTGGCGATTGCCCAGAAGAAGACCCAACGGCGAAATTTCCATCGATTGCACGGCGCCGATCGTCATCAACGTGCCGTTCGGCCCGAGACCGCCTTGCACGGCGCTCATCGCGTCGCCCGCGGTGACGGTCGCGAGAATCACGCGTGCGCCGCCGAGCTTTTGCAATTCCGCCGCGGGATCCTGCGCCTGGCTGTCGATGTAATGATACGCACCGAGTTCGCGCGCCAAGGGT
>DASZPR010000080.1:0-5307 GCA_035550235.1 Verrucomicrobiia bacterium
CGAAAGACAATAAATTGCGAACCACAGGGGCCAAGTTTCAACGGGATTTTTGTCATGCCGTCGGCTTGCGAGTATGCCTTGGCAAAATGATATTCGCCGCTGACGGCGTCCCACAATTCCGGAGCCTTGTCCGCGACGCGAAAAGTGCCGTTCAGCGCCACGGAGTTGGTGGAGCGATTGGCGATGAAATAGATTTCCGTGTCGCCATCGCGGCGGTGGATAAAATTAATTTCAGCGGTGCCCGGGCTTTCACTTTCGAAATCCGGCTTCACATTCAGGCGATTCAGCGCGTCGCGAGCTGTTCCGCCGGCAATCACCCGCCCGCTGCCCCATAACTGCTCAGTCAATTGTTTCACTTCGGCGTCACTTGCGGGAAACCCGCTCAGGCCGCTGGCTGTGTCGGGGCGAGTTCCAATCAACGTCGCACCGGCGTCGACAAACTCTTTCAACTTTCGCAGAACGGGCAGCGAAATTACGGTTCGATCCGGCAAGGCCAACAAGCGATAGCTGACGCCGTCCGGCAATACCAAACGTCCATTGCTCACTTTCATTCGGCTGAGAATAACTTCAGCCGTAACGACGTCGTAATCGTAGCCAACCCCCTCGCGCGCGGGATCGGATTTCCGCAACTGCGCAAAATTCGGGACGTGATCGCCATAATAATAGGCAACGTCCGACACCGGGATGCCACGCTGCAGCAACCATTGGCAGTGATTGATGTAATTGAAAAACGGCGCGGACTTGTCCCACCAGGTGACATTCGGATTCAGGTGGGTGCCGGCGAAATATTGCTGCCCGGGAATTCCTTCGCTCGCGGGCGAGCTCACAAATGCGTGCCAGGCGAGCAGATTCAGGCCCTCGGTGCAGGCGTAGTCAAACGTGGGCTTCAGGTTATCCCACAATGTCTCCTGCCAGTTCGGGCCGATGGTGGTGAACCCTTCCGCCAGAACCAATTTGTGTCCGTAGGTGTGGGCGGCGGAAGCGGGTTGTTTTACAAAAAATCGATTTTCGTCACCAATGCGATGTGTCCATGACCACGCCCAGAATTCACTCATCGGCACATCGTTGTAGCCAAGGCATTGTTGGGCATCGATCGGCACGGCGTGCGGTCCCCCGCTCTCCGGATGAATCAACATCCCATGACGGTGCGCGCCGTCGCGGAAGAGTTTGAAATGATTGTCGATCGCCAGATCGCCCATGGTGCGCCGAAAATCCTGGAGGAATCGGTCAGTCTGCTCGCGGTTGTTGATGATTTTGCCCGCGATGGCCGGCAGCCACGGGAGCAAATCGTAACCGCGCCGCGCCTTGAATTCCGCACGAAGGGTCGGCGTCCAGTTGGCGACCTCGACTTCCCAACTGTCCGTGTAGAGATATTTCAGGGTGTGGCCGGCCATCGGTCCGGCATCGCCAATCAAAGGCTCAACCACGGCATCCCAATAGCGCTTAAACGCGCCGGCATCGAACGGGTCCAGCGCGTAACCATCCCATCCCTGGCTACAAGTCGACACGCGACAACTATCGTTGAGTGTGTAGCCGAAACGGATGAGTTGCCAATCGCCTTCCGGAACTTTCCAATCCAATGTTCCATCCGCCGCCAATTTGGAGCTCACATCCATGACGTCATCAGCCAGGGCATCTTGTTCATTGTTTGTGGACGGATATTCCTGAAACAGTGGCGTTGAAACCGGTGCGGAGAACGGTTCCAATGCTTTAATCAGAGCTTTTTGCGGTTGGTTTTCGATGGGTTTGCGGCCCGCCGGCAGATTCGTGTTGATGCGATACGCCAGCACAAAAAGATCGCGGTAATAATTATCGCGACTCTTAGGCTGGTCCAACTTGATCACTGAGTTTGTCCCGCCGCTCACGCGCATTTGGGTGAAGACCAATTTCTTCGGCGCGTCGTCCTGCGTCACCATTGGGCCACCGAGATTCCAGCCGCTTTGAATGTTCAAACTCATCTGGAGCCCGAGACGATCGGCTTCGCGAAGGGCGTATTTGAACAATTGGCGCCACGCTGGGGAAAAAAATGTCGCGCCGTGAGGTGCGCGCAGATTGCCTTCCTGCGACGAGCCGTCCGCATCCACGAGAATCGCGCCGCCAATACCTTTGGCTTTCATCGCTTCGAGATCGCGCGTGATGGATTGCTCGGTGACGTTGCCGTTGAGCCACCACCAGTAGACCCGCATCCGGGCGTCCACCGGCGGATTTGTCCAACCGGATTCGAGCGATGGTTCGGCGTGAATTTGAAAAAGGCCGAGAGCGAGAATGGCCGCGAAAAGAATTTGCGAAAAGATCAGGCTGAGAAAAATTGCCGCCGGAGAACGGCGTGTGAGGCGTTTTTGTTTTCTCATTTCCACGAACAGTCTGGGGACGCAGCGAGGGGGTCACAAGCCAGAATGCCTGGCGCGACATTAAAGTTGTCGATCGCAAAAAGGGGAGGAGCCGACCCCTACGACGGCTCCTCCCTCCCCCCGCCGCCTCCGCTGGCGGCGTCAATTTAACGCACGGAGTCGATGCTAGTGGATGCGCAAACAAACGGCTATCACCCGAACGGGTAATACGAAGATTGTCGAAACGCAGAAATCTTTCAGATACGATTTCCAGGCGTCGACAGGATTTGTTGCCATGACAAGAATGCGTTCGATCAATGACATGATACGGCCAATTCGTGAATCGCTTTTCCGCGGCGTACCCATGTTGGCAGTGTTCCTGTTCGGGGCGGCATGCTCCATCATCAACACCCACGCCACTCCGCCTGCGGGCTATTACCTGGTTTGGTCGGACGAATTCAATAGCACGGTTCTCGATCGCACCAAATGGGATTACTGGTTGCCCGGTCCGCGGCGCAACGCGGTGAATGTGACCAACGCCATTTTGCTCGATGGGTCGAACCTGGTCATTACGACCTACACGAGCAACAAGGTTCATTACACGGGATTTGTCGCGACTGATGAAACGTTTCGTTCGCGCTATGGCTACTGGGAATCCCGGATTCGCTGGGGCGATACGAACGGGATGTGGTCGGCGTTTTGGCTGCAATCGCCGGAGATGGTCACTCGCGCACCGGACCCGAAATTGTCCGGATCGGAAATCGATATTGCCGAGCATCGTTTTCTCGACAAGGACGAAAAAAATATCGCGAATAAAATTCAGGTGAACATTCACTGGGACGGTTACGGCCGAAACTCTCACAGTGCGGGCAGCGGAAACATCGGCTCTAATTTGGCGAATGATTTTCATACTTACGGTTTTCTTTCGACGCCCGATTCCTATTCGTTTCTCATCGATGACTCGAAGGTTTACGGTGGCGGGCGGGCTCCCATTTCGCACAGCACGGAGTGGGCGATTCTGAGCAGTGAAGTGGATGACACTTCGACGCTTTGGGCGGGACACATTCCGACGAATGGATATGGCGGCCTCGGCGACAGCACGACCCGGATGACGGTCGATTATGTGCGTTATTATGCGCCTTCGAACGTGCTGTTTTGGACGGGGGCGGTCTCGGGAAATTGGGCTGATACGAATAATTGGATTGCGGGAAAGATGCCTCTCGCCGATAGCGAGCTGACGTTCACTTATCTGAGTGCGAACACTAAGATGGTGTGGGACCAAAGTTATGCGATTAAGGGAATCGTTGTTCTGCAAACCAAGGAGGATGTTTTCATGGGTGGCGCCGACGCATTGCAAATCGGCGCGGATGGAATTGATATGTCGGCGGCTAATCATAGGCTGGAGATTAACGGGCTGGTAGAACCTTTTGCCCCACAGAAATGGGTGGTCGGCCAAAAAGCTGGGGTTTTGAAAATCACCCACGCATTGGCCGACAAGGAGATAACTAAAGCCGGACCTGGGACATTGGTTTTGGAAGACGCGGAGTTCAGCAGCCGTTTCAATGTAGAGGCGGGCGCTTTTTCGACCGGCGATGCGATTGGCACTCTGACTTTTTCCGGCCTGGCACTTTCTACAAACAGCACGATTGCTCTCAAAGTAAACGGCGCGTTGCGCACGAGCGATCAATTGAAAATTGGCAGCCCAATCATCTTTAGCGGAAACCTTAAAATATCGAACGTCGCCGGGGAGTGCAAAGCGGGTGATCAATTCCAATTGTTCGAAGCGGAGAATTATAGCGGTGCCTTCGATCATATCACGCTTCCCTCGCTTGCTCCCGGGTTGGAATGGAATACCCGGACGCTGACGAACGGCATTCTTTCCGTCGTCGCAACTACAGAACTATGAAAAACCCTATGCCATTTTTGACCGGCGCTTTGCCGTCGGCGCTCGCGCTCAGTGTCTGTCTCTTTTCCAATTCCAGCATCGCGGCGGATGGGCCGCAAACCATTCGACCGGGGGAGGTTTGGCCTGATAATCGCGGCCAGCATATCCAGGCGCACGGCGGCGGCATTCTTAAACGCGGCGATACATATTATTGGTTTGGCGAAGATCGCACGCAGGGGTTGTCTCGCGATAAACGTTACGTGGCGTGCTATTCGTCGAGCGACCTGGCGCATTGGACTTTTCGCAACCAGGTGGTGGCGCTGGCGGACCCGGAAAACCTGGGTCGCGGCTGGGTTCTGGAACGGCCCAAGGTTTTTTATAATGCGCAATCGAACAAATACGTGATGTACGCGCACATCGACGACCGGCGGTATCAATATGCGAGTGTGGCGGTGCTGACTTGCGACACGGCGGATGGGAATTATCAATACGTGAAAAGTTTCCGCCCGTTGAACCACGAGAGCCGCGACATCGGGCAGTTCGTTGACGACGACGGCACGGCTTATTTGATTTTCGAGGATCGACCGTTTGGTTTTCGCATCGCCAAACTTTCCGCCGATTATATGTCGGTGGAGAAAGAGATGTGCCTGATCCCGCAGCACATGGAGGGTGGCGCGTTGGTGCATTACCAAGGGTTGTATTACAGCATTGGGTCGGCGCTCACGGGCTGGAATCCGAATCCAAACCGGTTCGCGACCGCGACGAACCTGGCGGGGCCGTGGTCGGAGTTTAAAAATATTGCCGACCCGGAGACCAAGACATACGGGTCGCAATCGACGATGATGTTGAAGGTGGTGGGCACGAAAACGACGACGGTGATTTTCATGGGCGATATGTGGCGGCCGCAAGCGCAGTGGGATTCGCGATATCTTTGGATGCCGTTGGAAATTGGCGATGGCAAACTTTGGTTGTCGAAACCGGCGCCGTGGACGCTGGACATCAAGACGGGGGAAGTGACGGTTGAGAAATAATTCGCGGGTGGTTTGTGGGAATCCGGATGACGGCAGTGCGGTGGAGTCGTGATTTCCCCCA
>DASZPR010000081.1:0-4366 GCA_035550235.1 Verrucomicrobiia bacterium
GGAGGCCGCCATCAAGCGGTCTCAGGATTATTTGTTGAGTGTCCAATATCCGGAAGGTTATTGGGTTGGTGAATTAATGGTCGATTCCACGCTGGTTTCCGACACGGTGGCGTATCATCACTGGGACGGCAAAGTGGACCCGGCGTGGCAACGCAAGGCGGTGAATCACATTTTCTCGATGCAGTTGCCGGATGGCGGCTGGAATATTTATTACGGCGGGCCGTCGGAGGTGAACGCGACGATCAAGGCATATCTCGCGCTGAAACTGGCGGGGGTGCCGGTGACGGATCCACGGATGTTGCGCGCGCGCGAGGTGGCGCTGAATTTCGGCGGGGTGCCGCGCATGAACACTTTTTCCAAATTGTATCTCGCGCTGCTCGGATTGTTTCCGTGGGAATATGTGCCGACGATTCCGTGCGAGGTGCTGCTGATCGGCAAATGGTTTCACGTGAATTTTTGGGACATGAGTAATTGGTCGCGCGCGATGCTCGTGCCGCTGGCGATCATCAATCATTACAAGCCGACGCGCACGCCGAAGAATCCAGTGACGCTGGATGAATTGTATCCGCACGGTTTTCACGAGCGTGATCTGGCGTTGCCGCCGGATCCGGACAGAATTTCATTCCGCAATTTTTTCCTGTGGCTGGACCGGCTGCACAAATTCGCGGAGTGGTTTGCGGAGCATGGAATTCATCCGTTCCGCAAACAGGCGTTGCGCAAAGCGGAGCAATGGATGCTGGAACGGTTTGAAGGCTCGGATGGGTTGGCGGCGATTTTTCCGGCGATGCTGAATTCGTTGATCGCGCTGAAGGTGCTGGGTTATGCGGATGATCATCCGCAGGTGTTGCGGGCTGAGAAGGAGCTGAAGCGGCTGGAGCATGAAACGGAAGACAGCGTGCGCATCGAACCGTGTTTTTCGCCGGTGTGGGACACGGCGATTGTGGCGATTTGTTTGCGCGAGTCGGGAGTTCCGGCAGAGGATCCGCGCATGAAGAAGTGCGCGACCTGGCTGATGGACAAGGAAATTCGCATGCGGGGTGATTGGTATCACAAGAATCCCGTGAACGTGGAGCCGAGCGGTTGGGTGTTTGAATACAACAACCAGTGGAACCCGGACGTGGATGATACGGCGATGGTGTTGCTCGCGTTGCGATTGATTCCGACGGATGATGTGAAGCGGCGGGACGAGTGTTTCAAGCGCGGGATGAAGTGGATGATGGCGTTCCAGTGCCGGGACGGCGGCTGGGCGGCGTTTGATAAGGATTGCACGAAAAATATTTTGGAAAAGGTTCCGTTCGCGGATCACAACGCGATGCTCGATCCCGAATGCGCGGATATTACGGCGCGCATTTTGGAATTGCTTGGCTACGAGAAATGGAGCACGAGCAATTCACAAATTGCCGAGGCGTTGGAATATATTCGCAAGCAACAGGAACCGGACGGGTCGTGGTATGGGCGTTGGGGTGTGAATTACATTTACGGCACGTGGCAGGTGTTGCGCGGGTTGCGCGCGCTCAATATCGACATGAACCAGGCATGGCTGCTCAAGGCGCGGGACTGGCTGGAGAGCGTGCAGCACGCGGACGGCGGCTGGGGCGAGCGTTGCAATACTTACGACGATCCGGTTTTCAAGGGCCAGGGGCCGAGTACGGCGTCGCAGACGGCGTGGGCGGTGATGGGCTTGTGCGCGTTTGATGATCCGGAGCGGCCGAGTTTAAAGCGCGGCATTGAGTATCTCATCAAGACGCAAAATGCGGATGGTTCCTGGACGGAATTGGAAACGACGGGCACGGGGTTCCCGAAGGTTTTCTATTTGAAATACGATATGTATCGCAACGCGTGGCCGTTGCTGGCGTTCGCGACCTACAAGAAAATTCTCGCGAAGGTGCAGCCGGGGATCAACGGGCACGGGTGGGCGGTTGCGGGCAATGGGCGTTAAGGTTCAGTTCCCGAAATCCGCCTCCTTACGTCGGGCTGCTACCTTAGAGAGGAGTTTTTGCTCGTAAATCGTAAATCGTAAATCGTAGATTCCCCGGCATGAGTTGGTTTTATCGCAATGCCCTCCGCCCTCTTCTTTTTACGCAAGGCGCGGAGAGCATTCACAATCGCACGATGGGGATGCTGAATTGGGCGGGTCGTCACGAGATGGTTTGCGATGTGATGCGGTCTTTTCTGGGCGCGCCGGAATTGCCAGTGGAATTGTTCGGGCTGCGCTTTCCCAACCCGATTGGACTGGCGGCGGGCATGGATAAAAATGCGGAGGCGTTGCCAGCCTGGGCGGCGATGGGGTTTGGATTCACGGAACTGGGCGCGGCGACGTGGCACGCACAGCCGGGGAATCCGCAGCCGCGGGTTTTTCGCGCGATTCCGGAGGAGGCGATTGTGAACCGGATGGGTTTTAATAATCGTGGCGCGGAGGCGATTGCGGAAAAGCTGGTCGAGTGGAAAAAACTGAATCGCTGGCCGAAGCATCCGGTCGGCATGAACCTGGGCAAGTCGAAGATCACTCCGTTGGATAAAGCGGCGGAGGATTACGCAAATTCTTTTCGCGTGTTGCGTTCGCACCTGGATTTTTTTGTGGTGAATGTCAGTTCGCCGAATACTCCCAACTTGCGCCAACTTCAGGACAAGAGCGCGCTGGATGAAATTTTTTCGGCGTTGCAGGAGGTTCAGTGGGACGCCCAACCTAAAAAACCGATTCTCGTCAAGGTGGCGCCGGATTTGTCCTTCGAGGCGCTGGACGAAATTCTGGAGCTGACCGGGCCGCGCGACATCGCGGGAATTGTCGCCACGAACACCACTATCGGTCGTCCTAACACGCAGGACCCGGACGTGCAACGGTTTTATGCCGAGGCGGGCGGGTTGAGCGGGCGTCCACTTCGGGCACGCAGTACGGAGGTTATTCGGCACCTTTATCGACAAACCAAGGGAACGCTGCCGATTATCGGTGTCGGGGGGATTTTTAACGCGGCGGATGCCTGGGAAAAAATCGTTGCAGGGGCTTCGCTGCTCCAAGTTTATACGGGATTGGTTTACGAGGGGCCGGGGGTTTGCAGGAGCATTGTAAGCGGATTGATTGAGAGAATGGAGGAAAAAGGTCTGGCGCGATTGAGCCCGGCGGTTGGCTCCGCATAAAGATTCAATCACTTTGGACTAAAGAATTTACGTAGTTCGACATGTCACTTTGAGTAGGCATTCCTCGCTTGACACTGTATTTAAGAAGGTTATACGGGGTGTAACGAACTGCTAATGATACCACTTAAACCAACATTATGACCCTGACTAAGCGCGATCTTGTGACCCGTATCAGTAATGAAACGGGCCTTGTACAGCAGCAAGTGCTCGACGTTGTCCAACGTACTTTGGACTACATTGCCGAGTCACTTTCCAAGGGGGATAAGGTAGAGCTCAGAAACTTTGGCGTCTTCGAAGTTAAAATCCGCAAGGCGCGCGTCGGTCGCAATCCGAACTCGCCGGCAACGGACGTGCCTATCCCTGAACGCTGCGTCGTGAAATTCAAACCCGGCAAGGAAATGCGCGCGGAAGTAATTAAAATCGCGCCGAAGACCGTAGCTGCGCCGCCGCCGCCAGCCTAGCATCCTGTTTGCTGCCCAGTTCTGAGGGAATAACTTTCGAGGCAACTCGAGAGGTTATTTAGTCTTCTCTTTTTCTCAGCGTCCGATAGTCTCCGCGTCTATTTATTTTTATGGAACGACTGCCCGGTTTTAGAGATTTCTATCCAGAGCCAGTGCCGCACCCGGATGTGTGGAGTGCGGACGCGCGGCAATTGATTTTCAGCAAGTGGCGTGAAATGGCGCGGCGGTATGGTTTTCGCGAGTATGACGGGCCGCCATTGGAGACGCTGGAGCTTTTCACCACGAAGAGCGGCGAGGAAATCGTCGGGCAACTCTACAATTTTGCGGACAAGGGCAAGCGCGAGATTTCGTTGCGACCGGAGATGACCCCCACCCTTGCGCGAATGGTCGCGGCGCACGAGCGCAATTACAAAAAGCCAATCAAGTGGTTCGCGGTGCCGCAGTTGTTCCGTTACGAACGCCAGCAGAAGGGGCGGTTGCGCGAACACTTCCAGTTCAACGCGGATGTCATCGGAGAGACGGATCCGGCAGCGGATGCGGAATTGATTGCACTGCTGATCGATGTGCTGCGGTCGTTTGGATTGACGGCGGAGGATTTTGTCATTCGCCTCAGCAGCCGCAATGCGTGGCATGATTTTTATGAGCACCGGCGCGGATTGATGACGGAGAGACAGACTTATCTCGAAACGACGACCAACGCGGCCGATCACGAATATCAGTTTTTTCAGATCATTGATAAACTGGAACGCACGCCGCCGGAAGAAAGTGAT
>DASZPR010000082.1:0-4624 GCA_035550235.1 Verrucomicrobiia bacterium
CAACACTTCTTTTGATGCCGCGAAAGAGGAGCAGGAAAAATGGGAGGAAGAAATGGAATAAGGCGATGACCGCAATCACGGCTTTCCAACTCCCGGCGATGCGATGCAAATACCATTGAAGCTCGTGAGGAAGATCACCGGAATAGATAATCAAGAGTTGGCCAAACGAGACATACGTCCAGAACAGCACGAAGGTGAGCAGCAGATTGCCCAGGTGATGATAATGCACCTTGTTTACCACGGCGGCAAAAGGTTCCTGTTTTTGAAATAGCGCGAGCAGCAGAATCGCGAACGCGAACGCGGTGAGGATTTGTCCGCCTGCGAGAATCACGCCGAACATGGTGGAATACCAATCCTTCTCCAGCGACACGATCCAATCAATCGAGGCAAATGTCACCAACAAGCCATAGATAACGGTGCCGGGTCCGCTGACAAAACGCGCGCGGCGCGTGGGTGCGGCATCGTTAGTCGCATCCTGTTCCAACGACCATTTGCGCAGTCGCAAGGCGATCCATATCCAGACAAAAAAGAAGAAAACCTGGCGAATGATGTACGCCCAACTGCTTTGGTAGGCTTTGTCGGCGTGAATGGGGTGTGCCGTCGTGGCCCACGGATATAAATATCGCAGACCAAAAAAGATGGGGATGAAGAGCGCCGCCATGAGCGGCAGCACCATGAATCCGGCTTCGAGAAAACGGCGTGTGGGGTAACCCCAGCGTCCACCCGCCAACTGATGAATCATGGTCACGACGAAACACCCCAGGGACAGCCCGAGCCAAAACAACTCGGCGAATAAATACGAAAAAAAGAATTGTTTTGGATTGGCGAAGGCGCCGATGACGGACGCGATGAGCGCGGCGATTCCGATTATCAACGATGCCAGTTGAATTCGGTTCAAGCGGGATTGAAACATTGCGGTCATTGGGACACCTCCAATTGCGCGCGTTCGCCCTGTGGGACATCGGAAATATGGGCGTTGTGGCTCAATTGCAGCGCGCGAATATAAGCGGCGATGGCCCAGCGGTCCGCTGGTTCGACGCGGGCGGCGTAGGAATACATCACGCCGTAACCGTGGGTGATGACGTCGAAAAAGTGACCGACCGGGGCCGAGCGGAGCCGATCGATATGATACGACGGCGGGGCAGGATAGCCGCGTTGCGGAATCATGCCGTTGCCTTCGCCGGTGAGACCGTGGCACGGCGCGCAATAAATATTGAAACGCTCCTGTCCGCGCACGAGGACATCGCGAGTGATTGGAAGCGGAAACTCGGTGACGAGGTTTGTGCCGATTTTTCCAGTGTAGAAGGCGTCGTCGTCGTCAAGTTGGCCGCGAGCGACGGTGTGCGCGGGCAATGGGCGCGAAGCCATTTGGTTGTCGCGAAAAAAATCGCTGCGTTCGAGGGGCTTCTCTGATGGCTGGATGAACATGTCGCGGCGGCAGCCGGTGGCGATCAATATCAACATGAGACAGAGGAGAACATTGAACGCTGAACGCCGAACACTGAACATCGAAGGAATGGCGGTTTGCGCTGTCCTTCGGCGTTGAGCGTTCGGCGTTCGATGTTCGACGTTTCCTTTCATCTTTCCTCCATCACGTCGGTTACTTTATGCGCCTTCAGGTCTTCGAGAAATTTTCGTGTGGCGGCGAGATCGAATTTTGGATCGTCAGCCTCAATGCAGAGAAAGAAACGGTCGATGGACGCTCTTTCGAATTCCGGCACGTTGAACACCGGATGATTCGGCTGCGGCAAACGGTTCAAGACGAACACGCCGAGAAAGGCCGATACCGAGGCGATCAAAATGGTCAATTCGAAGGTGACCGGAATAAAATTCGGCCAGCTATTCAACGGCCGCCCGCCGATATTGATCGGATACAATCGCGCCATCGCGATCCATTCCATGAAATAAGCGCCCAGTCCGCCGACGATTCCACCGGCCAATGTGATGAGCGGGATGGCGCAGTATTCGTGACCGAGGGCTTCAGCGAGACCTTCGATGGGAAAGGGTGAATAGGCGTCCATACGCCGATAACCCTCCGCGTAAGCGCGCCGGGTGGCGGCGAGCAATTGTTCGTGCTCTTCGAATTCCGCCATCAGTCCGAACAGCGCCGGCTCTTCATACTCGATTTCCGGCTCGGGCGGGGTCGCGACGGTGGTTTTTTCCTCGATCACAATTGTCCCTCCTTTCGTTGCGCAATGAGCTCGCGCGATTCCGTAATGGAAATCATGGGGACGAAGCGGATGAACAAAAACAGCAGCATCAGAAAAAGCCCGATGCTCCCGAGCAACGTCATGACATCCCATTTCGTCGGGTAAAACATGCCCCAGGACGACGGCACAAAATCGTGATGCAAACTTTGAACCACGATGACGAAACGTTCCACCCACATGCCGACATTTACCGAGAGGGCGACGAAGAACAACGCGATGTCATTGGTGCGCACGCGGCGCGACCAGAGCAGTTGCGGAATCACGCAGTTCAACAGCATCAATCCCCAAAACACCCAGGCGTAAGCACCGAACGCCCGATCCCACATCATTTGTTTCTCAAAGACATCGCCGCTGTACCATGCCATGAACGCCTCCATGATGTAGCCGTAGATCACCATCCAACCGGTCACGAGGGTGACGCACGCCATGTTGTTCAACGTCCGCGTGGTCACCAGATTTTGCAGTCCATAAAGGCGGCGGATCGGAATCAAGAGGTTCAACACCATCGCGAACCCTGAATAAATCGCGCCCGCCACGAAATACGGTGGAAAAATGGTTGAGTGCCAGCCCGGCAACTGCGCCACTGCAAAATCAAAACTCACGACGCTGTGCACGGACAGCACGAGCGGCGTGGCGAGTCCGCCGAGGAGCAGATAGGCAGATTGGTGCCGCTGCCAATGGACCGCGGAGCCGCGCCATCCGAGGCAGCTGATTCCGTAGATAATTTTTTTCCATTTCGTTTTTGCTTTATCACGAACCGTGGCGAGGTCGGGCATCACGCCGAGATACCAAAACATCAACGACACGAGAAAATACGTGCTGACCGCGAACACATCCCAGACGAGCGGGCTGCGAAATTGCGGCCAGAGAGACATTGTGTCGGGATAAGGCAACAGCCAGAAAAAGACCCAGGGCCGGCCGAGGTGGAGCAGGGGAAACAATCCAGCGCACATAACGGCAAAGAGCGTCATGGCTTCAGTGAAGCGATTGATGGTGGTGCGCCATTTTTGGTGGAGCAACAAGAGGATTGCGGAAATAAATGTGCCGGCGTGACCAATTCCAATCCACCAAACGAAATTGGTGATGGCGAATCCCCATGCGACCGGAATATTGATTCCCCAAATTCCGACACCGCGATAAAGCAGGTAACCGACCGCCACGCAAAACATCAGGAACAACGAAGCCGTCAGCCCGAACCCGATCAACCAGAATGTCGGGAGCGGATGTTTTATCGGGATCCCCGCAATCTGCTCGCTCACGCGCGCGTAGGTTTCCTTCGGCCCGATCATTTCGGCGGGGTAACCGAGCACCGTCACCGGATAGGGTTTATCCGGATTCGGCATGCGCGGTTCGGAGCCTTGGATCGTTTCCATAATCAGAATGGGTGGAAACGTCGAACGCCGAACTCCGAACGCTGAACGTCGAAGTAGACGCGAAAGGGTTTCCCTTCAATGTTCAGGGTTCGGAGTTTGATGTTCGGCGTTTTCATACAGCCGTTCCCTGGTTTTCAATTTGTGAATTCGGGTTTCGCAATTTCGCCAGATAGGTCGTTCGCGGCCGCGTGTTCAATTCACCAAGCATTGAGTAATCCAATGGATGCGCCTTCAATTTCGCCACGGTGCTGCCCGGCGAATTGAGATCTCCGAAAACAATTGCCTTGGCGGGGCAGGCTTGCTGGCAGGCGGTTTGGATTTCACTTTCCTCGATGCGGCGATTTTCCTTCTCGGCCGTGATGCGCGCCCGGCTGATCCGTTGGATGCAATAACTGCATTTCTCCATCACCCCACGCCAGCGCACCGTCACATCGGGGTTATACATCGGTTTGAAACTCGGCGTTTTGTAATCGGCGTACCAGAGGAAATTGAAACGCCGCACTTTGTAAGGGCAATTATTCGAACAAAACCGCGTGCCGACGCAGCGGTTGTAAACCTGGAGATTCAATCCCTCGTGATCGTGCAGCGTCGCTTCGACGGGACACACCAATTCGCACGGCGCGTGCTCGCAATGCATGCAGGGCACCGGCATGTGGCTGAAATCGGGATTATCGAGCGCGCCTTTGTAATAGGTGTCGATGCGAATCCAATACATCTCACGATTCTTCGCGACCTGCTCCTTGCCGACGATGGGGATATTATTTTCGGCGTTGCACGCGAGGAGGCAGGCGTTGCAACCGATGCACGTGTTCAGGTCGATCGACATCGCCCACTTGTAACCGTTATATGGATATTCCTTGGTGTCGTAGAGTGTTTCGTCGTTGCGCGGCGCCTCGATGGATTTTTTGACAAATTCCGGGTCGCGATTGAATTCATCGAGTGTGCCTTCGCGATAAATCTGGCGTTCCGGGCTTTGCAGATTGTGATGCGTCTGCGTGGCAACCAGCGGGTAATGCTCGCCGGTTTTGGTGATTTTTAAAC
>DASZPR010000083.1:0-6891 GCA_035550235.1 Verrucomicrobiia bacterium
CACGCCGAGTGCGAGAAATGTCAGAAGGGGCCACACGATGGTCGTTATGTGCTTTCCACAAAACGGTAACCAACCCCGCGGACGGTATCGAGATATTTTGCCGCGATGCCCAGCTTCTCGCGCAACCGGCGCATGTGCGTATCTACCGTGCGCGTGTCCACGAGATTGTTATATTCCCACACGTCACGCAGCAACTGCTCGCGGGACTGCACGCGTCCGCGGCGCTGGGCAAGAACCGTGAGCAATTTAAATTCGGTGGCCGTCAGTTCCACCGATTTGCCGCGCCAGCTCACAATGTGGCGCGGGCCGTCGATCAGCAAATCGCCGAAACGCAACGTCTCCTGGTTCTCCGTCGCAGCCTGGCCGCGTTGCAGCAGCTTCTGGATGCGCAAAACCAATTCGCGCGGGCTAAAAGGTTTGGTGATGTAATCGTCCGCGCCCAGCTCCAATCCCAGCACGCGGTCGATTTCGGCCGCCTTGGCCGTCAACATGATAATCGGGACCGCGCTCGTGATCGGATCCCGGCGCAACATCTTGCAAACCTCCAGCCCGTTGATCTCGGGCAACATCAAATCCAGAACGATCAGGTCGGGAGGTGTCGCGCGGGCCTTGTTCAGCGCTTCCGCGCCGTCTGCGGCCGTCAGTACCGAAAAGCCGGATTGTTTTAAATTGAACTCGACCAGCTCTACTGCCTCGGGTTCGTCGTCCACTACGAGAATTTTTGATCTCACGTGTGCTTTCGATACCATGATTGGTAGTGTGACGACAACTCCCACGGTGTGACAAGCGCGTTACGAACAGGTGACGGGGCGTTTAAGAAGTGGCGGTTTGAGCGATATTTGCCGTTTTTTGTAACAATTCCTCGATTCTCTGCACCAATATCCGGGGACTGAATGGTTTTGTAACAAAATCGTTGGCCCCGGAACCCAGACCAGCCAGGCGGCCCAGCTCGCTCGACAAAGCAGTCAGCATCAGGATCGGAATTGAAGCGGTCGCGGGGTCGCGCCGCAGAATTTCACACACGGCAAATCCGTCCAACTCCGGCATCATGACGTCCAATACGATTAAATCCGGCTCCATGCTGCGAGCCTTCTTGAGTGCGTCCACGCCATCTACCGCCGTGCCGATGGCATGGCCGGCCTGCTTGAGGTTAAAGCTGATCAGCTCAACCAAATCGGCGTCGTCATCCACCACCAGAATCTTTTTGCGCATTACCCGTTTTTAGCACACACGCACTCAATCGCAATGTCGGCAACGTTACGGGAACGTTACTTTTAGAACGTCTGAAATTTTGAAAAAACCGTGACTGAGCGACACGGTCAAAAGGTAGGGAAAAACCCCATACGCCGTCACTTGTAATCGACAACAGGGAGGCGACGTTTTAAGCATGGCTGAGAACGCTAAACCCCATGGTAAAGCCAGACAATTGCCACCTCCCGCCGTTCCCGTTCAGGTTCAGTGTGAAGGTTATCGCTGCCTGGCCTATCGCGACAAGAATGGCACCTGGATCAATTATCACAATGGCCAGCCCCTCAAAGGCACAGTGAAACTGGTCGAATACACGTTCGATTAAATCGTTCCCGGATTCATTCAGAACCCGGACCTGTTCGTGCCGTTCAGAAATACCGCGTTGCTCTGGCCCGAACCTGTGGGGGAAAGATTGCCCCTGTTGACGAACGGACTCACCGTCGTGCTATTGGCGGGGACAAAGCTGGTAGTGCCCGTCGCTGTGTTGGGGATGACTCCCACATTATCGACCACTCGAACAATTCCCGGCGTTCGCGCCAGCGCTGCGAGCAGAACCTGTTTTTCCTGGAGTGAATTTACCTGCCCCGTCACCGCTACCACGCCGTTTTGTATGGAGAAATGCACCGGCATTTGCGAGAGGGAAGTGACGCCCAACTGCGTGGCCGCCTCCTGCTGAACCGTCGTCAAAAGTCTCTGGTCCGGCGCGGAAAACGCCCGATCCGTCGCCGTGCCGAGCAGGCCCGCTTGATTGTTCTGAGTGGTAGCAGCCGCCAGGGGCGATGCGACATGCATGTCATTAATCACACTCAACACTCCCGGCGTTTGTTGCACCTGTGAAAGAACGCTTTGGCTTTGAGCCGTGCTCTGCACCGTGCCCATGACGGTCACCGTGCCATTATTGATGAGGAAATGCACCGGTGTATTTCCATTCGGTACGATTCCCAATTTGGCGCGAACGCCTTGGCTCAAGGTGGTTAAAAGTATTCGGTCGCTGGGCGTTACCGCCTGGTCGGGTGAAACGATGTTACCGTTAAAATTGGTGGTCAAACTGGGGCCGGTGTTACTCGCCGAATTAACCCTCGCTATAACATTGTTACTGCCGGTAAAACCGTTTGTCCCCGCAAAATTATTGGTATTGCCCATCCCGTTTGTGCCGGCGAAAGCATTGGTGTTGATCATCCCGTTTGTGGTGTAGCTGGACTGGCTCGAAGCCGTGGGGGTCCCGGTAACATTTTGTCCGGCCACGCCGTTTTGAACCGTGGCTCCGTTTTGAACCGTCGTGCCGGATTGAAGCAACCGTGTGTTTGGCGTTACCTGCGTTGCGCCCGTCCTTGGAGTGGCTGCAACTCCTGATGTCCCGACTGCGCCGCCCGCGCTCCCGCCGCTGCCCGCAGGCCCCGCCCAACTCATGCTGCTCAGGAAAATTCCGGCCAATGTGCAAATGATTGTGTTTTTCATAAATCGAAGGTGTGAATCGCGGCAAGCCGCCAACAAATTAATTCTAAATTTAATCAACTCCTTAATCCGACGGTTTAAATGGGGTTTTAACCGAATAAAGAGGGCGGCTTGGTTGGCCGCCCCCCGAAGAACAAACTTTGAACGCCAACTTTCAATTTACGGGTTAAGCAGGATGCGATTGCTATTCGTCCCGGTCGGCGTCAGCGGCGTCAGCAAATTCGTCCCGCCCAGGCCATTCGTGCGGAACGAGAACTGGTTGGACCCCAGGTTTAACTGATTCGTTCCCAGCCCCAAATTATTCTGGCCCATGCCCAGGTTGTTGGGAGGCATGCCTCCGGTTATGACCGGGGTTTTTGGATTTGGAACAATCGGTTGCACTCCCGGGTTAATCGGGTTTTGATTCGGCGTTGTTGGAGTAACTGTTCCTGAGTTGAGTCCCCCGGGATTCACGGTCCTCGGATTTGCCGATGTGCCGGGAGCCGTTTGCACGCCGCTGGACGTGCCGACCCCCGTACTCGTTCCACCTGCATTGCCGGTGCCGCCCATGCCACCCGATCCCGCGCCTGATCCACCCGCGCCACCCGCACCGCCGGCTCCTTGGCCATTGGCCGCGAGCGCGAGCAGGGAGGCGACTGCAATTGTTGCTAAGAATTTGATTTTCATTTTGTTCCTTTGGAATGTTTGCGCGCTTTGAAACGCATTAATCTCTTTATCAATCAACTCCCAATGCCGATGAGTCTCAATTAGGGTTTCATCCCCAATCTGCTTGCTGGTAGGCAATCACCCCGATAGCTCGCAGAGCCGCGCGCGCTTAGTTTTCGCGAACAAAGGAAAGGACTTATGAAATACTCAACGAAAAATATCACACGAATCACCGGCGGTTTAATTGTTGCCGGTTTACTGGCCGCAGGCCAAGCCGGCGCTGCGGATACGACCACGGGAAACACTGCCAGCCTGTCGAGCAAGGGAGCCAGCTTCGTCAAGGAAGCCTCCGCGGGAAACCAATCCGAGATCGCCCTCGCCGAATTGGCGCAGCAAAAGGCGCAAAATCCTGAAGTGAAGAACCTCGCCCAGATGCTGCAACAGGACCATCAAAAAGCGCAGGAGAAATTGCAGACGATCGCCCAGGCGCACGGCATCACGCTCGACAATTCGCCGACGTGGTCGCAGAAGCGCACGCAAAGCAAACTGGAAAAATTGACCGGCGCGGAATTCGACCAGCAATATACCAAGGACATGCTGGAAGACCATGTGACCGACATCAAAAAATTCCAAAAGGCTTCGCAGAACATCGAAGATGCCGATGTAAAGCAATACGCGCAGGATTGTTTGCCGACATTGCAAACTCACCTGCAACATGCTGAGTCGGCGGCAAAATCCGCGGGCGTGGATCAATCGACCATCACCTCGATTACCAAGAATATGCCGGCAGCAGTCGGCGGCACGAGTGACAGCAGCGAAAGCAGCCACGGCATGGGCCAGCAACAGCATAATCAGCAATAGCCCGGAAGCAATTCAGGCAAATTGACATCGCAAGGCCGGCTCTGTGCCGGCCTTGCGCTTTTACCGTCAAAAAACGGTCAAAAAAGAGCAAGCAACGCGTTGTGTGATGGAACGGATTTCCGATGATATGAGCAAAGTTCGGGCGGGCACCCCGCGCCAGCATGTGGCGGAGTGGTCTGAAACCGCCCGAACTTCACGATTCTATGGCCGAGAAAAACGATCGCAACGCATGGCTCAAAGGCGGCGAGGCACACTGCAAAACCACACCGCAACCCCAGGCCTTTCCCCAACGTCTCGTCCTGCTCGGCGCCCCGGGCGTCGGCAAGGGCACCCAGGCCGAGTTACTGTCCGCCCGCCTTGGCGCCTGCCACCTTTCGACCGGAGACATTTTCCGCGCCGCGAAAACCCTGACGGAATGCGACCGCACTCCCGCCATGACCAATGCCCTGGACTATATGCGGCGTGGCGATTTGGTTCCGGATAAAACCGTTCTTGGCTTGATCGTTGAACGAAGCAATTGTCTCCGCTGCGGCGGCGGATTTCTCCTCGACGGTTTTCCGCGCACCGTGGCTCAGGCAGAAGCGCTACAGGAATGCCTGGCACAAAACCAGATTCAACTTGGTGCCGTCTTGAGCTACGATTTGCCTTTGGAGAAAGTGGTTTCGCGATTAAGCGGCCGGCGCACGTGTGCCACCTGCAAAGCCGTGTATCACATCGAAACCCGCCCGCCGAAAGTCAAAGGCGTCTGCGATGCCTGCGGCGCCGCTTTGTATCAGCGGGAAGATGACCGCCCGGAATCCGTCCGGGTCCGCATGGATGCCTACGAAAAAAGCACCGCGCCACTCGCTGACTTTTACCGCCGCCACGGCCTGTTGATTTCCATTTCCGCCGAAGGAACACCCGAGGAGATTTTCAGCCGCACCATGGACGCGCTGAAAGAAAGGCAAAGTCACCGCGTGATCGCGAAAGGTTGAGCGGAGCGCAATCAGAGAGAACGGTAGGGCGCGTCACTCCGTGCGTGCCGCTTCGACTTTCCTTTCGCCCATCGGCGCACAGAGAATCGACATCCACCACCACCTTTGGAGCTTGGAATTTCGGATTTCTCTGGAACTTGGTGTTTGGAATTTGGAGCTTTCCACGCTCTTGTAGTCTCGCCTTGTTGTGCTAAAACTTCCCCATGCAACACTCCCTGGTGATGACTGTGATTGGGAACGACCGCCCCGGCCTCGTGGATTCGGTCGCGAGCATCGTGGCGGAACACGGTGGCAATTGGTTGGAGAGCCGGATGTCGCGGCTCGGCGGGCAATTCGCCGGCATCGTTCACGTGGAAGTTCCCGCCGACCGGGAGCAATCGCTCGCCAAAGCCTTGAAGGCCCTCGATGCGCGCGGATTGACCGTCGTGGTGCATTCCGATCAACCGCAGACGCACGCCTCACGGGAGACCAACATTCTCGAAATTGTCGGCCAGGATCGACCGGGAATTGTGCGGCAAATTTCCCACACGCTCGCCGAGTTCGGCGTCAACGTGGAGGAACTTCACACCGAATGCGAAAGCGCGGCGATGTCCGGCGAAACGCTCTTCAAAGCGCGCGCGGTGCTGCATATCCCCGAATCCTGCGACGTGACAAAATTGCGCGAAGCCCTCGAAAAAATCGCCGCCGATTTGATCGTGGAGATTTCGTTCGAGAAACTGTAGCAGCCGACGTCAGGAGAATTCGAGCTTCACAAGGCGAAGCGGCATGAAGCCGGTGAACTCCGACCGCTGGATTGAGTCAATGGGGGCTGAATTTTCCGAAGTTGTGATGAAGTTTCTCCCTCTCCCCGGGGGAGAGGGCCGGGGTGAGGGCGAGCGTAAATGTAATCAGTGCTTACGTCTTCAGAACCGACCGTTCGTTGGCGGGTTCAATTTTCGGCTGCTACGCATCCTTGCGCGGAAACAGCGCCGCCGGTTCGCCGATTTGATGCCCCGCGCTCAAACCGCCCCAAACCGCCGCGGAAAATTTATCCGGTTCACCCTGTAATCCCACCTGCGCATAAATCTTGGCTGCCGTGGCGGGCAGAAACGGCCACACCAAAACCGCCAGCAGCCGGCAGGTTTCCGCGAGATTGTACAACACCTCATCCAGCCGCTGCGCTTGCGCCGGATCCTTCGCCAGTTTAAAAGGCGCGGTGCGGTCCACGTATTGATTCGCGCGCGTAACCAGCGACCAAATCGCCTGCAACGCTTTTTGCAATTCGTTTTGCTCCAGCAATGACCTCGTCTCGGCGATGACTTTTTCCGCGTCGGCGGAAAGTTCGTTCGAACGCGCCGGAACCACGCCATTGCGATAACGTTTCAGCATCGAAAGCGAACGGTTCACGAGATTGCCGAGACCATTCTCCAATTCGGCGGAATAACGGGACTTGAAACCGGCATCGGTCCAATTGCCATCGGGCCCAATATCGAGTTCGCGCAACACATAAAAGCGAAAAGCATCCAGTCCCCATTCATTGATGACCGCGACGGGATCAATGACATTGCCCGTGCTCTTGCTGATCTTCGCGCCATCTTTTTGCCACCAACCATGAACGAGCAATTGCTTGGGCAACGGCAGGCCCAGAGCCTTCAGCATAATCGGCCAATACACCGCGTGAAATTTCACGATGTCCTTGCCGATGACATGGATGTCCGCCGGCCAGAGG
>DASZPR010000084.1:0-7139 GCA_035550235.1 Verrucomicrobiia bacterium
TGGTAATCGGCGAACTGCGTGTTCTTTAATTGAGGATTCAGCTCCGCGGTTTTTTCCAGAAAATCCAAATCGCCCCACAATCCGCGTGCAGCGGCCGCTTCGGGATTGTTGCGAATTGATTTCACAAATTCCTCATCAGTCGGATCGTGTTGCTGCGTCATTTGCGCGAGCGTGCGGCTGCCGCGAAAATGAGGATCGTTTGCAATCGGGTTGGCCGGATTCGGATACATGAACTCGCCGTCGCTCTCCTGGTCCCACCACGTGTAGCCGAGGAACGGATTCACAAACAGATTGCCCTGGTGCATGTGGCAATTCATGCATTGGCTCGTGGGAATCGCGCGCGTCAATTCGTGGTGAATTGGGTGGCCGCGCTCATCGTGGCGCAAGCCGGATTGATCGCCGCTGAAGCTCAGTCCCTGGTTGCCGTATTTGGAATACCAGCTGGACTGCGAAGGCGAACGGTCATTTGCATAAATCACATGACACGCTGTGCAACCGCTGCTGCGATAATCGCCCGGATGATTGTTCGAGCCCATGAAGCCGAGCAGCGGATCATTGAGTCGCGTTTTCTGGATGTTGAGAAAAACCGGATCGATGCGATTCAACGTGCCGAGCCCGCGCTCGGACAAGCGTCGCGCGGGATGCCCCGGCTCCTCTTCAGGATTCGGAACGCCCAGTTGCAATTGTTTCTCGCCACCCTTTTCGAAGATCCGCAGAATGTTGCTCGGCTGGCCAATCGGGAAGCGCGGCGCTGGCTCGATGAACGGCAACACGCCGTGCAACCGCGTCTCTTCCGGCGTGGGCGTGTGGGGATTGATGAGCCGGAGCGGTTCGCCGTTGGGACCGTAGGCCTGGCCGAAGCGGTAATTCTTCAGTGGGAACGCGCCATTATTATAGAGCGCGGCGCCCCAAAGCGTCGCGCCGTGATTCATCATGCTCAGCCAAACGTGATCAACGGCCTGCTGATGGCACACCCCGCAGGTCTTTTGCGCCACGCGCAAATCGCCCGGATTCACGAAGCGGACGAAATCGGGCGATTCCTGGTTAAGCAAAACATCGGCGTCCGCGGGATTGGCCGACGTGGGCCAGAACTCCGGGTGCGATGGTTGCACGTGCGCCTTGAATTGCGTCAGGCCTGGCGTCGGATTCCCGCCATGACAATCCGTGCAGCCCAGCACAACATTTTGGCTGACGTGCATCGAAGGATTCTCCAGACCCTTATGGCATTCCATGCAACCCACACTTTTGTGCATCGCGTCCTCGCGCGTTTGATCAATCCAATTTTTTGCCGGCAAAGCGTGCGCGCTCGAAGCGGGCAAATCGTGAGGAACAGAAATGGGCGGTCCGAAACCTTCAGTGAAAGCACCAAAAGCCAAGCTCCAAGCTCCAGAGAAGCACCAAATACCAAACACCAAACGACCAGCAGTCAGCCCCTTTGAGACTTGGAGCTTGAAGTTTCTCTGGAGCTTGGAGCTTGGAGCTTGGAGCTTCAGATTGCGCATGGGTTTAGTAAGTAAGTGTTACCGACAAAACGGCGCTGTAAAGAAAATCATCCACCCGTCCGCGCCCATGGTTGCCGTAGCCAGCCACAGGGTCCGTGCTCGTTTTGTAAATGTCCTTGTAACCTTTGCCGGGAATCAATGTGCCAAATCCGGTCGAAATGATGACATTATCCGTCAGCAGCGGGCGATATTGAAAGCCCAGGCTCA
Organism: Verrucomicrobiia bacterium; assembly: GCA_035550235.1. Taxonomy (GTDB): domain Bacteria; phylum Verrucomicrobiota; class Verrucomicrobiia; order Limisphaerales; family DASXHY01; genus DASXHY01. The sequence continues at coordinate 1,710 of DASZPR010000084.1, forward strand.
AATCGTAGCCGAGTTCATGCGCGACTTTGTCAGTGAGCAACGCGGTTTTGAGCGGATCGGTTTCCATGAAGCGAACGTAATTCGCATTCACAAAACTTCGCAGTTTCGGGGTGAGGTCCATTTCGGTTCCGAGGCCGAGCAGCAACACACCGGGATTCACGAAATTGGCCTGCCCCTCGGTTTTGCTCGAGCGCAAATCAGGCAGCAAGCTATCGCGTTGCTTCAATCCGACCGCCGTGCCTCCAAGATTGAATCCCTGGTGCACATACCAACTGAACGGCCCGCCGGTGAAATTCGGATTGTCCACGATCGAATCAAAACCGTGCGCCGTGTGGTCCGTGGCCTTGTTATCGCCGGACGCGTAAAACACCGAGGCCTTGTAACGAATCCAATCGCGGTCGTAGGAAAGTTCGAGTGCACCCATCTGCGCATTGATATCGACCGCGTGACCGGCGAGCCCGTTGAAATCATCGCGGCCCACCACTTCGTAAACCGCATGGCTGAGATTCAAGCGGCCGATGTGTCCATCACCCGCCCAGCCGAAATAAAACGCATTCACATCATGCGGTGCCAGCGTGCCGAGCGGCTCCGGGCGCGTGATATTTCCGTTTTCATCGTAATGCGTGCGGCCCTGATCGAAGTTGGCGTGAAAACTCAATTGCGCCGTGTAGCCGTGCCAGAGGAAATCCTGCCGATACGCATTCGCGATAAAAACCACCTGGTCGCGCCGCGCAAACTTGTTCAGTTCCGAATTGGTATCCTTCTCGTCCATATCGAAGACGATCACGTTGTATTGCCATCGATTGTTGTCGTAATTGCCGAACAACCGCGCGGCGAGGTTCACGTCGTTAAAAATAAATCCGCGAAAATCGCTGTTGAACGCCTGGTTGCCGAATCGGCTCGCGATGAAATCGTAATTGTCCGAAAGGTCGCGAATGTGCAGTTCAATAAATGCCTGCTGCAGCGAGATAAAATTATCGACGCGATCCGTGCCGCGCTGCGGGTTGGGGTTGATGATATTGTTCTCGCGCGTGTCGGTGTAGTTCACGTTGAAGACCGGCTCCAATCGCAGGGCCCAATGCACCGGTTGAAAAACCGTTTCGCCCTTGAACAAATCGATCGTGAACGAAAAATTATTTTGGAAAAATAACTGTTCGCTCTTGCCGAAAAATTCCGCGCTGTGCGGATCAGACGTACTCACGCCACTGGGGACTGGCACGCGGCGCAGCTCGAACGTCGTCTCCGAACCAGCAGTCAGGTCGAGAAAAATATCCTGGCCCCAAATCGGCGCATCGCCTTTAAGAATGCTTTGCGCGTAGGGACGCCAGAGCAGCGGTTTCGGCGATTCGTAAGGTTGTTCGATGTCACCGCTCGTGTAACGCCGCCACGGCACGAAGCCGATGCGCCAGCGATTCGTCTCCGACTCGGCAAACGGCGGCAAGGCGTAATCGCTCGTCTTGTATTGGGGATTCTCCCATTTCTCCTTGATGTAAAGATTCCCGCGCGTGTTCGTGCGCGGCAATTCGAGGCCGGGCGGCAACGGGCCGAAGCCGTAATTCCCCGGCGCCGCGTTCGTGAACTCAAGCTCCTTGCTGCGCACATTCGTTCGCGGCAACGCAAAGACAGGCGGAATCGCTTCGCCACTGTAAGCCGGCGGCGCGACAAACGAGTTCGTAAAAAACGGCGTGTTCGTTTGCTGCAATTTTAGCATCGCACCGGGATCAGGATTGAACACGGCTGGCGCACTCGGCTCGGGCGCCGTATTGGTGATCCAACGAGTGTCTGCTGTCGGCTGCGCCACTGGATTTGGATCATACCGCGAGGGTGGCACACCAAAGTCCGGATTGAATGTCGTTGGCGACGCCGGCGGCGAATTGCTCGTGATAAACTGATGCGGCGCGAGAGCGTTAGTGTTCAGCGCCGAATTTGTTTGTGCGGTCGCAGTCGAGGCGCTCGCAATCATCGTAGCCGCCGACGTAAGGAGGCGGATGACGCGAACCCGCCTGTCCTCCGCCTCGTTACCTCGGCGGCTACGGAGCGCAGAAAATATTCCGCGTCTATTTTGTTTCGAGAAAACCGGCGACACTTGAATGGAAGGTGTTCAGGTCGTTCGCGAATTGGTTGGGGTCGAAATCCGGCAGCGATTGCACGTCGGTGAATAGTTTGTTCAGGGATTGATTGACTGCGGCGTTGGTGCGCGCCCCGTGCACTTCTGGCAATAACCGATCCAGCGCCAGTACCAGCCGCTCGGCGCGCCGCGACTGTCGCGAGCGAGAGATGTTCCTGTCCGTGAAGGAACCGCTCGTGCCGGCCAGCCATTTCACGGCTTTGATGGGGTCAACGGAAAATTCGCCCGTGGCAAATTGTTGAGCGTAGCGATCGTAATTCTCTTTTGCCTTTTCAAAATCCTCGTGGCTCGGCGAAAGGAGATTCATCGTGGGCTGTGCCTGGCAACTCAGGACCCAAAGCAAACCACCCCAGCGCTCGACCAGCTCGCGGTCGGGAGATTTTTGATTGGCCAATTGCCAGCTCATTTCTCGCGCCGCCACCGCCTGGCCGACAAACCACATTTGCGAGCCTGAATTTTGCTCCCTCCAATGCCTCGGCATCGTCACCGATTGCCCGTCCAGTTCAAAAATCAACTCCGGATGACCCGCCGCGCGAATCTCCGGATCGATATTCTGATGGCACGCCACGCAAGTGTTCGCGCGGACATAAAGATTGTGCAGGTCGCGCATCCCGGCCGCGACGCGATCCGCGTGCGTGTAATCCGGCCGGGTGTGCGAGCGGATCCAGTTTTCCGCTGGGCCATGGCAAGTCTCGCAAGAGACGCCCTCGGTGATGGCCGCATCGTGTCCAAGCCGTTCGGCGGGCACCGTCGCGAACGGCGCGTGACAAACCGTGCAACGCGCACTCAACGCGGGATTTCCAATTTTCAAAACCTCCGCCAGCCGCTCCGAGCGTGCGGTTTCGAGCGTCGCATAAGGTCGCGCGTGATGAAAATCGTGCGTGGACCAGATTGTATATTGTTTGCTCTTTTCACCCGCGCCGCCGTGGCAACTGCTTGAACTGCAACTTTGTGAGCCGAGGAATTTGGGATTCGCCTCATCGGCAAAAAGTGCGGAGACCAGCAAGGTGAGAACCATCGCTCCAAAGCCCTTCACCAAACCTCGAACCTCGAACCTCGGACGCCGAACATCCAATGACCGGGCGTTGTTCGAATGCACGGCGTTGAGCGACGAATATTTAATGTGCATCATTAGAAATGTTTGCCGGGCACAGAGCCTTGTTATATTCTGCCGTGCAGAAATGCAATCCCTTATCCAGCAAATCCAATCCGGATTTGGGGGAAATCTCGGCCTCTTAATCGGTTACGTTCTCCTCGGCATTTTGGGAGTTTACGCCGCTTCACTTTGCTTCGGAACCTTTCGCCGCCTCGCTTTCGAGCGCGAACAACAATCTCTCGAACGCGAACGTCTCAAAATCGAAATTCAGGCTGCGAAAGCAAAGACCAAAGAGGTCGAGCAAATCAAACTCGTCTGGAACGGCTTCCGCAAATTCCAGGTCCTGAAAAAAGTTTGCGAGTGCGAAGACGTTCATTCGTTTTACCTTGCGCCCCATGACGGCCGGCCGCTGCCGCAATTCAAGCCCGGCCAATATATTACTTTCCAATTGAATCTGCCCGGCCAAAGCAAACCGGTCATTCGCTGTTATTCGCTTTCCGATTCGCATCGGCCCGATTGCTATCGCGTGACCATCAAGAAAGCCTTGCCGCCGCCGGATTGCGCAGGCGCCAAGTGCGGCATCGCTTCCTCTTATTTCTGCGACACCGTCAAAGTTGGCGACATCCTCGATGTCAAAGCGCCGAGCGGCCATTTCTTCCTCGATATGTCCGAGGAAAAACCGGTCGTGCTCATTTCGGGTGGCGTCGGCATCACACCGATGGTGAGCATGCTCAACGCGATTGTGGAGAGCGGACAAAAACGCGAGGTCTGGTTTTTCTTCGGCGCGCGCAATCGCAAGGAACATATCCTTAAGGAACACCTGGAAAAAATCGCCGGCGAACACGAGAACGTCCGCCTCCACGTCTGTTACAGCAAACCCGGCAAGGACGACGCGAAGGACAAGGATTTTCAGCACGAAGGCCGCGTGACAGTGGAGTTGTTCAAGCAATTGCTGCCGTCGAACAATTACGATTATTTCCTGTGCGGCCCGGGTGCGTTCATGAAAAGCATCACGGATGGCCTCGCCGAGTGGGGCGTGCCGGATGCAAATGTCCACTTCGAAGCCTTCGGTCCCGCTTCGGTAAAAAAAGCAGCGCCTGCCCCATCCGCGAGCGACACGATGATGCTCTCGAAAGTCACAGTCACGTTCGGCAAATCCAACAAAACGCATCACTGGGACCCCAGCCTCAGTTCGTTGCTGGATTTTGCGGAAGCGCGCGGCGTCAAGATCGACGCCGGTTGTCGCGCCGGCAATTGCGGCACGTGTCTCGTGGCCATCAAATCCGGTGAGGTGGAATATCTCACCTCACAAGGCGCCAGCGCCGAAACCGGCTCCTGCCTCACGTGCATCTGCAAGCCAAAGGGAAATCTGGTGCTGGATGCGTAAAATGAAAACATCGAACGCTGAACATCGAACGCCGAACGCCGAAGTTTTCGGCGCGAGCGTTTTACTTCGATGTTCAGAGTTCGGCGTTCGATGTTCGTCGTTTCCCCTCTAACATGGCCGCTCCTTCCACTCTCGAACGTCCGCAGCGCTGGGATGCCGCGTTTGACCCGGAGATGACGGACGCGAACGTGGACCGGCTGCTCGCCACACCGCCGTTCTTGCGGATGAACCCCGAGAATTTTCCCCGGCGCGCCTCGCTGCGCGACATCCTCAAACACGACACGCGCGTGCGAAGTTTCAAACGCGGCGAAATCATCGTGCGCGAAGGTGATTACGGCACCTCGGCATTTCTCGTGATGTCCGGCCAGGCGCGCGTGGTGCTTGGGCCGGAGTTGCCGCCCTCGGTGTTGGGCCGGCGCGTGTCGCAGCGCAAAAGTTTTTTCCGCGTACTGGCGCAATTGTGGAGCAACCACAAAGAGCCCGAGAGCGTCAGCCCCGCACAATTGAAACAGGACAGCCGCGTCACCGCCCGTCGCGCCGGTGATGCGGTGAAGATTTTTCTCCAGGATGTACCGCGAATCCTGGATGAGCATCGGACCGCGACGCTGGAGCGCGGGGATTTTTTCGGTGAAATCGCCGCCCTCAGCCGCATGCCGCGCACGGCATCAATTTTTGCCGAAAGCGAACAAGCCGAGTTGCTGGAAATCCGCTGGCAGGGTCTGCGCGACTTAATGAAGTATGACGACGCGTTGCGAAAGCACATCGATGAAATTTACCGCGCACGCGCGCTCGAAATCGCCTTGCTGGAAATACCCATTT
>DASZPR010000085.1:0-4723 GCA_035550235.1 Verrucomicrobiia bacterium
CCAGCTCGTTGCCATGCTCCTCCATCAAAATTTCGGAAAACCCCAGCATCGCCCTCAGAGGCGCGCGCATGTCATGCGCAATGCTGTAGGAATAAGCCTCCAGTTCCTGCACCGTCTCATTTAGCCGCGCCGTCCGTTCGGCCACCGTGCATTCCAGGTTCGCCGCGTGCTGCCGCAATTGTTCCTGCGCCTGGGTCAACTTGGCTTCGGCCGCCGCCCGTTCATTCAGCAGGTCGCGGACCTGGTGTTGCCGGCGGCGGGAACGCAGCGCCACTTCCACCGATCGAATCAGAGTCCGCGCCGCCAGCGGCCGCTCCAGCAACGTTACTGTTCCGGCCGCCGCCGCCACCACGTCCAGCAATTGCGCGCGGCGCGATTCGCCCCCGCGGGTGAGAATAATCACCGGCAGCTCCGACCACGGCGGCTGCGCTTTGAGGACATCCAGTAAATCGGAAACCCGCGGCGACTCCAGCGCTTCCTCGGTCAGTAACAAGGCGCCCACACCCTCAAGGATTCCGCGGAAACATTCTTCCATCCCCTCGCAAGCCAGCGTGCCAATACCCTCCGCCTGCAGTATCGTCGCCATGGCGACAGAATCACCGCCGGACGGTGCGCTGATAATCACCCGTTGGTCTATCTGTGTTTGCGACATGCGTTGAGAATACTTCGCGATGGCATCTTTGGCAGAAAGCCGTGGCGGTAAAACTCGGTTGGTCAACCCTAACCATGTTACACTCAATTGCGGTGTCGCGCTTCACGAAGTTTTCATGATTTGCCGCTCATTTCCGCTAAAAATGGGCACCCCGCTTAGCACACCCTGAAAATCCTTGATCGGCTGACCCACGGTGATGCCTTTGCCGTGTTCAATTTTAAATTCACGGATCGTCTTCTCATGGCCCCCGCTTCGTTTTTTGATGACCGAAATCGCCTGTTTGATACTGCCGGTGACTTCGAAATATCGCAGGCTAATCACGGTATCCGACAGGTAACTCAGATCGACCGGAGCTTCGGCCGCCGAAACCAATCCATGTTGCGCCATCACGAGGATCGTAATGACACCCTGCTGGTTGAGATAGGAAATCAGTTCATGCAACTGATTGTTGAGATACTTTTCCCCGGGCATCGCGTTGAGGTAACCGTTGAGGCTGTCGATCACGATGAGCTTTGCCGACGCTTCCACGCCTTTGCGGATGCGCGTCGCAAATTCCCCGGGAGAAAGCTCGGCCGGATCCACCTGCTGAACCGTCGTCAAACCCTTTTCAACCCCCTTTTCAAGATTCAATCCGAGCGACTTGGCGCGGGCCATCAAGACATGCCGCGTCTCGTCAAACGTGAAGATTAGCGAGCGCTCGCCCTTCGCCGCCATTTGGACGGCGTGCTGCAATGCCAGCGTCGATTTGCCGGTGCCTGCAGGTCCCAGGATCAAAGTGGTCGTGCCCCGATCCAGTCCGCCGCCGAACAAGGCGTCCAATTCCTTGATGCCGCTGGAAAAAGTCTCCAGCTCGAAATCAGCATGATGCTCCGCCGCCACCACGCGCGGAAAAACACACAAGCCCCCGGTATTGATGGCGTAATCATGGTATCCTTCGCGGAACTTCACGGCGCGCAATTTGGAAACCCGCAATCGCCGTCGCGACACCCCGTAATCGGGTGAGAGTTGTTCCATGTCGATGACCCCATGGGTAAGGCTGAGCACGTGCGGATCGGCTCCCACGCCGCTCTTATCCATTTTATCGTCCAGCAGCAGAGCGGTGCTTCCGAATTTTGCGAACTCCTGTTTCAGCGTCAGCAATTGACGGCGATATCGCAGCGGCGTTTCCGCCAGCAGCCGGAACTCGGACAAGGAATCGAACACCACCCGCGCCGGTTGCGCCTTCCGCGCTTCGTCCAGCACCAACCGGCTCACCTTCGCCAGTTCCATCTCCGAAGGATGAAAAACAGTCGTCTGTGTCTCCGGCCGCAGAATGCTCTCGATCGCCGACAATTCCAACAAAGGAATGCCAGTGAGCGACCAGCCGTGAGAGCGGGCCACTTTGAGCAACTCATCCTTCGTTTCCGAGAGCGTGATATAGAACACCTTTTCACCGCGGCGGACGCCCTCGAGCAAAAATTGCAGCGCCAGGGTCGTCTTGCCGGAACCGGGATCACCCTGGATCAGGTAAAAGCAATCGCGCGGCAATCCGCCACCCACGATGTCATCCAAACCCTCGATCCCAGTGGGACAACGAGGATCGTTGGGCTCATGCGTTATATCGGGCTGAACAGCCCCGGTGGAAGAGTGGTTGTCGTTCATTTCCGAGTATTTCCCCCATTAATTGCCAACCTTCACTCCCGGGGAAAATAGGGTAATGACTCCACTCCAAACCCAGGGCTCGCGCATTTAATCTCATCGCAAATGGGTGCCGGGAGGCGCGCTTAGAGATTGACGCATTAATTCGCCGCCAACAAAATGGCTGTTGTTCGAAAAACTCAACAACTTAAGAGAAAGATCTAAGTAACTTGGGCGCACAATGGAAACAAGCCGGGCGCGAAGCCAGCGCGCAGAAAAAAGGCCAGATGACCGCCAAACTGGTCCGCGAAATCATGGTCGCGGCCAAACTCGGCGGCCCTGACCCCGACCTCAACCCCCGTCTCGCCGCCGCCGTCGAGAAAGCCAAAAAGGCCTCCGTCTATCGCGACACCATCGAGCGCGCCATCAAAAAAGGCTCCGGCCAGACCGAGGAAAAAGTCACCTTCGAGACCGTCGTTTACGAAGGCTTCGCCCCGCACAAAGTGCCCGTCGTCGTCGAATGCCTCACCGACAACCGCAACCGCACCGCGCCGGAAATTCGCAATCTGTTCAAAGCCGGCTCGCTCGGCCAGCCCGGCAGCGTCGCCTTTTTCTTCAACCACCTCGGCGTCGTTGAAGCCACCCACAGCGATCCCAATCGCGATGCCGAAGGCGATGCCATTGAAGCCGGCGCGCAGGAAATCGAGCCGCTCGAAGCCGAAGACACGCCCGAAGGCACCAAGGGCGCGCGCTTCCTCACGGAAATCAAAGACCTCGACGCCGTTTCCAAAGCGTTGAAAGCCGCCGGTTGGAACGTCATCGCCGCCGAAATGCGCTACGTCGCAAAAAATTCCACCGAAGTCAGCGACGCCGCCCGCAAGGAAGTGGAAGCTTTCCTCAACGCGCTCGACGATCACGACGACGTCCACCGCGTGTATGCCGCGCTGAAATAGACGCTATGCCCACGAACTCAGCCCTCGGATTGGGTAACCGGGCTGCGTTCGTTTTCATCCGCCGCCTCGAGCGGCTATTGTCCCCAAGCGCCCTGCGCCGGTTATTCATGCCCTTTGTCGCCGCTCGTGTGGTTTTCCGGCACCGCCGGCCTCCGCAATCGCTGCCTGAGTGTTTGGGAGGTGGTGAATTCCGCACCACCAAACGGCAGCAGCGCATCAGTACGCTCAACACCACCCTCGAATTTTTTCCGGAACAATTGGGAACACCCAAATGGCGTGATCGCCTGCAAATCGAAGGCCTCCAGTATCTCGAAGCTGCGCGACAACAAAAACGCCCGGTGATTCTCGCGTTCTGTCACTTCGGTCCCTATTCGCTGCTCCGTTACTGGCTGCGCGCCATCGGCATCCCCGCCGCTACTCTCGTCAAAGGCGAATCACGAGAGCGCACGTTCACCCGGCGGCTAAAAGATCGCGTCTCTCCCTTCCCCGAAGTTCCCACCGCTTTTCACCGGGACGATCAATTGCGCGACGCCCTCGAATTCCTGGCTCCCGGAAATGTGCTGTTAACCGCCGTCGACATCATGAGCGGAAAGAAAATGGACCTTCCGGTGGACGAGGACTGGCAGTTTTGGATGGCGACCGGCCCCATCCGCATGGCCATGCGCCATCATGCTGAATTAATTCCCTGTTCCATCATCGATAAAGGCGACTGGCATTTTCAAATCCGCCTGGGACCGCCCGTGCCGGCACCGTTGCTCGCTTCAGGCGACCCGGCCCTCCCGGGCAAAAATCTCCTCGACTCAATGTTGCCCGTGTGGCGCGAACATCCGGAACATTGCACCAAGGAATTCCTAAGAAAATTCCACCGCGGAGATTTGGAAAACATTCCGGTTGCCCAAACAAATCGCCAGCGAACTCCCGACGCTGGATTGAGTCAAAAAACATACGATTTTTCCGAGCGTGCGATACCATCCTCCCTCTCCCCAAGGGAGAGGGCAGGGGTGAGGGAGAAGGAGACGAGATGAATCTGTGGGCTCAATTCCTCCGATGAAACCATCTCCTCTCGCCAGTCTGCTGCGGGAGAATCCCCTCGTCATTACCGGCATGGGCTCCTGTTCAGTGGCGGGAGATTCCGTGGAGGCCTTGTGGAACACCGCGCTCGCTGGCTGCAGCCTGGCTGCCTGGCGCGAGTTTTTCCTCGCGGGTCAATCGCAACGCTTCGCCGTTTGCACCGCCCCGTCGCTCGATACCTCGGTGCCGGAAATGCGTTCCGCGCGCAAATCCGATCGCTGCACGCAAATGGCACTCCACGCAGCCAGCCAGGCCTGGAAACAAGCCGGCCTGAATGAGGCCTGTTCTCCAGAACGCATTGGAGTCATGGTGGGTTCCTCGCGCGGGCCGCTTCAAAAGATGGAGGAATCCTTCGAGCAGCTTCATCGCGGAGCGATTTTTCCCACATTGTCCGCGCAAAGCTCCCTGGGTTCAATCAGCGGAACACTCG
>DASZPR010000086.1:0-2487 GCA_035550235.1 Verrucomicrobiia bacterium
TGGTGACCGCCCAATGCATCGCCCATAAGCAGAGCCGGCGATAAACAACATGACCACCGCGACCAGGTTGGAGACTCGTATGGCTCGCACGTGGTCGTGGATCGCAACGAATGGCAAGGCCACCGGAAGTGTTGCCAGGAATACCAGTAGAAACACGCACAGCGCCCCCAACCAATCCCTTCCATTCAAGCGCGCGTGATTTTCAGGCTCGGGCAACTGCAATAGGCGCTGACGAATCGTTTCCATTTCTGCGTGCTGTAGAACGGAGGCGATAAGAGGTGGCAACGCGCCGCTGATCAATCGATGGGCCCTTCGCGGATTTCCAGACGCGCGCACGGAGCGCAACGTCGCCGCATTGTGGCCTTTTTCCGCGAGACAACCTAACAGGTACAAGACCGCGTCAATGATTCCCCATGCTGTATTGCAGCCCAGGGCGGCAATCAATATCCCACGCACGCTCTCGCGATTTGTCTCCGCGACACTAATGGAACCGGTGAACGTGAGCACCATGATTAACCCGAACAACACCTCGGAAATCCGCTCATGCGGGTCGAGCACACGTTTGGAAAATTGTGGGGCGACGGTCATGCGGCTCCGTAAAAATGTTGACCGCGATCGAACGCATCCAAAACATCAGCCACGCACGAAAGATGATTAACGCCGCCTAATTTTTCGTCGACTCCTTCGTTGCGCAATCGGTCGCGTACGGAAGAGCGGGCCTCCACCGCCTGGAAGGACATCCCCATCGTCTTGATTTCCTCCGCCAGCCCGCCCAGCGCATGGGCGCTCTGCAAATCCACCCGGGGCGCGGCTGATAAATCCAGCACCACTAATTTCGGCGGCACTTGTTCAGCGCGGACTCGGTGGAGAATGATTTCGCAAACGTGGTCAATGTTGAAATAAACCAATCCGGACTCGGGCCGAAAAATCATCACGCCCGGAACCAGTTCATTGTCCGGATGCCGCCGGTGGTCAGAAAATCTGCGCGTTCCCGGAACCCGCCCCAACAGCGCCACATGAGGACGCGAGGCAATGCGCAACAGTTGCACCAGTGAAATCACCGCTCCAATCATCACCCCGCGAAGCAGTCCGGAACCCAGCACGCCAAAAAATGCCGCCACTGCCGCCACGAATTCCGGGCGATCCCTGTCCCACAGGCGCCGGAGCGTTGCTACCTGGAACAACGCGGTTACCGCAATCAAGACCACCGCCGCCAGCACCGGTTGCGGCAACGCGCTCAGGAGATGCGAAAAAAACAGCACCACCAGTAAAATGATTCCCGCCGCCATTGCCGTGGAAAGTGGTGTCTGCGCGCCGCCGCTTTCATTGACGAGAGATTGGGATAATCCACCGCTTACCGGAAAACCTCGCCCCAACGCCGCGGCGGCATTCGACGCCGCGAGAGCGAGCAACTCCTGATTGGCATCGAACCGATCACCATGTTTGGCGGCGAACATCCGTCCGATGGCCGCCGTTTCCACCGCCGCGAGAATGAAGCAGGCGAGGGCCAGCGGCAAAAGATCGTTCAAGTCGGCCCAATGGATTGCCGGCAAACCGATGGCGGGCAATCCTTGTGGCACATCACCCAGCAGTTTCACGCCTCGCCCATCAAGCGACAATGCGAGCGACAGGGCGATTCCACCTATGACGACAAAGAGCGCCACCGGTTTGTTTTTCAGAAAAATTTTTCCGAGGATGAGCACGGCCAGGGCGCCTCCTCCAATGAGCAGCGAAGTAGGATTCGTTTCATGCAGATGGCGAAAAAAATAGGCGCTGTTTCCCCAAAAATCTCCGTGGGCACCATGAAAACCAAACAGTTTTGGCAATTGCGTGCTGGCGAGGAATAGAGCCACGCCACACTTCCAACCCAGCATAACGCTCTCAGAAATGAAATTCACAATCGCGCCCGCCCGGCACAGCCACGCAATAAACGCAATCAGCGCCGCCAACAACGCCAACCCCGCCGCGAGCGCGCCAAATCGGCTGGCGTCGCCATTGGCCAGCGGGCCGAGTGACGCTCCGACCAGAAGTGAGATGGCCGACGTCACGGTGATAGCTGTTCGACGCGAACTGCAAAAAATCCAGAACACCAAACCCGCGAACAAGCAGGCGTAAAGCCCGGCTTCCGGAGGAAGATTGGCCAGCGAGGCGTCGCCCAGTCCAGCGGGGAGCAAATACGCCGCCAGCATCACGGCAGCGAGGGCGTCAGCTCGGAGCGCGTTTTGGGGATAAGAACGAAACCATTGTCCGGCTGGGAAAACCGAGTGCCATCGTTCCGCAAACTGTGATTTTGATTTCTCCGTGTGCGGGTTCAATATCGTTCGGGAGCGAACCGCCGGCCTTTGAGGCTCCTTCGGTCGTCGTAGGCGTCTTTCATCGAGCGCTCCGGCAACTCAATTTTCGGCCGCGGCACTTGTTTGTAGGGAATTTGTTTCAGCAAATGCGCGATGCAATTCAGCCGTGCTCGTTTCTTGTCGTCGGAACGAA
>DASZPR010000087.1:0-7138 GCA_035550235.1 Verrucomicrobiia bacterium
TGAAAAACTTTAGTGCCGACGAAACGAAACAGTTCGGGCGTGCTAGTGATGCGCGCGGAGCTGAATGTCTCCGTATGCCAGCCTTTGACCGCTACAATCGCACGGTCGATGCCCGCCAAATCGTCCGAGCCGAGCACGAACGGCAATTCACCCTCGCGCTTTTGCGGATGCGGATTCAGCACGAAGAAATCGATGTCATCCTCCTCGCGCTTGGTCTGTGCGATGTATTTGCGATGTTGCCGCACAAGAAATTCGTGCAGCTCGAAATATTCGCGGACGATGGTTTCGCTGACAGAACTCATGAAGAGAGTGGTGAGTGGTTCAGCGCGTTGACCACAAGCTCATCGGAAACTTTTTGATTCCAAATTACTTCGCCGATTCTTTTGGCCAAAACGAATTTGATTTCGCCAGCGCTGACTTTTTTGTCCAAACGCATCGCGGCGAGCAGTTTTTTAAGCTGCACCGGTGTTAATCGGATTTGCGTAGGCAAACCCGCGGTGCGAAATATTTTGGCGATGCGTTCCGCATCCTGGATGGTCATATCAAGCACCACTCCGGAAATTTTAGCCGCGGCCACCTGCCCAATCGAAATCGCCTCGCCGTGTAAATATTTACCGTAGCCGGAAATATTTTCGATGGCATGGCCAATCGTGTGGCCGAAATTCAGAATCGCTCGCAAGCCGCTTTCGGTCTCGTCCTGGCCGACAACATCCGCCTTGATTTCGCAACAACGCGCGATGACGTCCGTCAACGTCTTCGGCTCGCGCCTCAGCAGCTTTTTCAGATCGCGCTCCAATCGCTTGAACAATTCAGCGTCGTAAATGATTCCGTATTTGATGACCTCGGCCAGTCCGGCGCGGAGTTCGCGCAAGGGCAATGTCTTTAAAGTGTTGATGTCGCAGAGTACCAGGCGCGGTTGATGAAACGCCCCGACGAGATTTTTGCCCGACTTGAGATTTACACCGACCTTGCCGCCGACGGAACTGTCCACCTGGGCGAGCAGCGTCGTTGGCACCTGCACGAACGCGATGCCGCGCAGATACGTCGCCGCCACAAATCCCGCCAGGTCGCCGACCACGCCTCCGCCGAGCGCGACGATAAAAGACTTTCGTTCTAATCGATGTTTCGCCAGCGCGTCGTAACAGTGTTCCACGACTTTAAGGCTCTTCGCCGTTTCGCCGGCCGGGACCGTGATCAAAACGGAATCGAAGCCCGCCTTTTTAAGACTTTGTTGAACTACCCTGGCGAATCGCGGGGCGACGTTTCGGTCAGAAATAACGGCGCAGCGGTTGCCGAGTTTCAGGCGGGCGCAATGCCGGCCCAGTTCGGAAAGAAGCCCGGGGCCAATCTTGATTTCGTAGCTGCGAGCGCCAAGCGGCACATTGACAATACGCACGTGGGGAAGCATAAAGGCTATCGCAGGCATGTCAAAGATTTGCCGTGGTTCCGGCACTATCGAGTACGACAAAAATCGCATTGCCAGTTTAAAAAATAGGAGCATAGTAGCGCCTAATGAAACCCGGCCGTCAGCTGCGTCCGTGCTGCCTGAACGAATTCGCTTCGAAAGGATGATTCCATGAACCGCTCCCAAATCAATCGCCGCCAATTTATCCGCCATTCCACCGTCGCCCTCGCGGGCACCGCATTGCTCTCGCGAACTTTGCCGAGCGCCTTTGCCGCCGCCACCAAGCGCACTGCGAGCGACCAGGTCACGCTTGGCAAAACGGGCATCAAACTGAGCCGGCTCGGCATCGGCACGGGCAGCGCCAACGGCCACGAACAGACAGATAAGGGTAAGGAAGCATTCATTAAGATGATCCGCCACGGTTATGATTCCGGCATCACCTACATTGATTGCGCGGAACGATATGCAACTTTTCCGTGGATTGCCGATGCCATCAAAGGATTGCCGCGCGAGAAGCTATTCATTCAATCCAAAATTCCCACTCCGTCCGACGACATTCTTGCCGTCATTGATAGCCATCGCAAAAATTTCAACACGGATTACATCGACAGCCTGTTGGTTCATTGCATGACGGATGAGAACTGGACGGATAATTGGAAACGCGCGATGGACGGATTCAATGAAGCGAAGGAAAAGAAATGGATTCGCGCCAAGGGTGTCTCGTGTCACACGATTGGGGCGCTGCGCACCGCGGTGGCTTCCGATTGGACGGAGACTCATCTGGTCCGCATTAATCCGCAGGGCAAATACATGGACGGCGTCAACTCCGCCTGGGGACCGAATGCGACGGTGGAGGTGGACCCGGTCATGGAGCAGATCAAAACCATGCACGCCAAAGGCCACGGCGTCATCGGCATGAAAATTTTCGGCAACGGCGATTTCAAAAATCCCGCCGACCGGGAAAAATCCATCCGCTTTGCCATGTCCAAGCCCGAGATTGATGCCATCGTCATCGGTTTCACCTCTCCCGAGCAAATCGATGAGGCGATTCAGAAGATGAACGGCATCCTGGCGGAGGCTTAAAGAAAAGACGCTGACTTCATCTTCGGCTGGTTAAGCCATGTAACTTTTTCGGCTGTTCATGAGTCTGTTGCTCAGTGAACAGCGCAACCCCTACGTTGGCAATGTTTCGTGGTCATTGCCATTTATTGATGCTCGCCCTTGCGTTTACCGCAAGCATCGCCGCGGCGGAGCCAGCCAACAATTTACCGGAGGTCATTTACGCGGATCCTCACGCGCTGGCGGAAGCCAAAGCAAGCTATGCGGCGGGCGATGCTTCCTTGAAGCCGGCTTTTGACCGTTTGTTTGCCGCGGCGAAAACAGCGTTGAAGAGCAAACCGGTTTCGGTGATGGACAAAACTCGAATCCCTCCCAGCGGCGACAAGCACGATTTCATCAGCCAGGCTCCGTATTTCTGGCGCGACACCAATTCTCCGGACGGCAAATACATTCGGCGCGATGGTCAACGCAACCCGGAATCGGGCAAAGACTCCGACGCCGGGCATGTCGGGCAAGTGTGTTCGAACGTTCACACGCTTGCGCTGGCCTATTATTTCAGCGGCAATGAAGAGTACGCGGCGCACGCCGTGAAATTGCTGCGCGTTTGGTTTTTGGATCCCGCGACGCGGATGAATCCCAACCTGAATTTCGGCCAGGGCATTCCCGGCGAAGTCGACGGCCGCCCCATGGGAATCATCGGCACGCGCGGATTTGTGGGATTGGTCGACGCGATTCGGCTGTTGAAAAATTCGCCGGCCTGGACGGCCGAGGACCAGAAAGGAATGGTCGCGTGGATGACCCAATATCTGGATTGGTTGCAGACCAGCAAAATCGGAAAAGGCGAGGACGATGCGACGAATAATCACGGAACTTTTTACGACACGCAGGTAGTGGCGATTGCGGCGTTCGTGGGAAAAACGGACCTCGCCCGCCAGACCCTTTCCGACGCGCGCGAAAAACGAATCGCCCGACAAATCGAACCGAATGGAAAAATGCCGCGCGAATTGCAGCGAACAAAATCATTTAGCTACAGCGCCTTCAACCTGCGCGCGCTCATCGATCTCGCGAGCATGGGACAAAATTTAGGCGTGGACCTGTGGCATTTTCAGACGAGTGACGGCCGCAACATTCGCAAAGCGCTGGACTTCATGGCGCCTTACGTGAATCCCGACTCCAAGTGGCCGTATCAACAGATTGAAAAGCCCGACCGCAAGGCGCTGGCGGGTCTTTTGCTTCGCGCAGCGCCGGAGTATCCCGATGCCCATTATGAAACGCTGGTGAAGAGCGCCAAGAGCGATGACCTGGCCGCGAGCGAGGATCGATTGCTGTTCAAGATGGGAAGCATTCAGTAAACCGGAGGAAGAGTTCCGGCTATTTCGATTTATCCGCCACCGACGCCGGCGAACCGTTTCCGAAAACCTTGTTCAACCCCGCGTTCAACTGCGGATTCTTCGCCATCAATTTCCAGATCAGGCCGCTCCGATAGTTATCGATCGCCAATAGCATCGGGCCGACGTTGATGCCCATGATGGTGTGATTGATCCACGGGCCATTCAGGTAATCGGCGTAAAAGACCTGCGGATTGCCGTTCGCGTCCCACACAGTGCCGATATAATGCGGATCGAGGCTGAAAGCGTCGCCAAACCCGAATATAGGACTCCACAGCGCGGGAATCTCAAAATCGTGCCGCAGCGCCGCGATGGATTCAGTGGGGAGAAAATTAATCGCGCTTGCCGCGCCGTATACGGGAACGGTCCCGACTTGCAACGCTTTCGTTCCCGTCCGCGAATTTTCCTCATTCGGAAGCGCACCGAAGGCAATATATTCGCTGATATAATGCGACGCGGGCGCGACGAGATTGTCGCAAGCCGTCAAGCCCCACGCGTTTTCGCCGTAGGTGGCGTAGCGTCCGCTGATGGTACCCACGCGGTTGGTGGAGTGATCGATGCAGAATTGCCGGTTGGCCATGATGGCCAGGCGGTCATTTTCCCAAAGATCGCACGGTTGGGTGGGGTGGAGATCCCGGCCGCGTTTGTGAAAATCCAGCCAGCAACTCGCGAAGAAATAATTGAAGAGCGATCCCTTCCACGTGACCATTATTTTCTGCGGATCCTGCCGGGGATAGGAGGCGAAGAGGCGGTTGCGCGAAAGATAGGTGGAGAACGAAACCGGATGCGTCGGGGAACCCAACGCCAGCAGATCCACCATGAGCGCTTCATCCGTCTGGCCGTCCACGTGGTTGAAAAATGTGCCCGCTTTGCCCGGCCCTGGCATCCACGACAGGAAATACTGGTTCATGTGCGGACCGGGTTTGTGGTCCACAAACCAATCCCATTCCACGCGCTCGGATAACTGGCGCGAGAGGGTTTGAATTTCCTTGTTTGCCGGAAAATATTCCTGGCAGGTCAGCACGCCGTACATCAGCAACGCCGTATCGTAAAGTGACAACTCCACTCGCGGGTCCTTGCGCGTGCCGGCGTTGGCGGCGAGGAAATGGTAGAAAAAACCACGATAGCCGGCGTGCGAAATGTCCGCCTCGGGGCCGGTCGGCAGTTTGTTGAGATTTCGCAGAATGGTCACGATGCGATTTTCCAACTCCTGCTTGTCCGCCCAGCCGCGCTCATGGCCAATGCAATACGCCGTCAATTGAAACCCAATGGTCCCGGTGCTGACAATGTCCGAAAACGTGGAGCGATCCAGCGCGAACCCGAGGTCGTCCGTGAAATTCAGGAAATAAAAAAAGTCGCGCTGCGAAATGAGATCGAGCATTTGATCGTCGTTCAGTTTGGAAACATCCACCTTCGGCTCATCCGTCGTGAACGCCAGGTCGTCGATGAAAAAATGGCTTTTCCGCGAATCGTTTCGCCAGTTTTCGATGACGAACACAATTTCCTTCACGCGCGACCAATCGTTGGAAGAGGTGTCGATGGGAAAATCGAAGCGCGTCCAATTCGTTCGGTTGGGGATGGAGAACAACTGGCTGCCGAGTTGCGTGCCGTCCGCGCTTTTGAATTCCACCTTCACTTCGTGCGAGAAATCGCCGTCACCATTGCCGCACGCCCAGAACGTGAAATTCGTCACGTGCACATTTTCCACCCGCGACGGATTCCTGGAACTATTTAGCAATGCGCCGTAGAGGTTCGTGAAGTTCAGGGTGTGGTTGGTGTAACTCATCTTGCCCAGGGCGGAATTCCACAAACCGCAAAAGCCCGTCGGTACCGAGTAATCCAGGCGCAAGGACGCGCCATTGCTGCCGTGGAAAACGCGATTGTCAAAGGAAACGGTGAGCGTGGCGTCCATATTTGCGAACACGCCGCTGTCGCCAGAGAAATTATTGAAAAATCCCTGGTCGTTGTAATCCGCAAACGTCACTTCCTCCGCTCGTGCGGAACAACTCGCAAGGATTGCGAAGATCGCCATCCAGGTACACAAAAAACCGGCCTGCTTGCATGCCAAAAAAACTTTACCCAACATACTTCCGCTAAAACTCGCGCTAAATGGCGAGAATGCAAAGGGGGACTTTTGCCGCGGGTGATTTTTCGCGGCTGGCTTGGGTAAAACCAGGGGGTGTGGTACCACTAGGACGTTTGTCTGGGCTCCGAGAGATTTTCGCTCTTCTCTTTTGCTTTCATCACTGAAAAATTTCCGCCCTCGCAGCAGGCCACGAAGCCTTCCGTAACGCATTTCAATTCCTCCCAGCGCGCCCGGATGGTGGCTGCTTCTTTACTCGTGATGTGATTGTCCGCCGCCGCGGTCGCGATGACTGCCAGGAGATCGGCGAATTCCTGCACGATCTCGTTCGTGGCGGGAATCAAAAAGGAAGGATGCGGCCGGTTTGTCGCCGGGTTCAGGATAAAAAAGCCGCCGGACCGCTGGCAAATCCATTGAACCAGACGCTTGTCCGAAGTGCAGCGCAACAGGGCTTCAATGCGGTCGAGCGGGTTGGCCGTGCCGCTGCCGGTGCCGTCATCGGGTTCCGCCCACTTGTAAATCGTCGAAAGGGAAAGGCTGAGCTCGGCCGCCACCTGCTTTGCGCTGCATTTTTGGAACACCTCGCGCAGGAGTTCATGTGATTGCATGATACCACAATGGAAGATTTGCACGGCATTTTGCAAGAAAACATTCGGGAACCTTTGAAAAAATACTGTCGCCCGCCAAGCCGAGGATTTTTGGCCTTTGGCAGGGCACTTTTCCAGCATATTTTGGAGGACGCCACAGAAGAAGTTCTAATATTTGTCGTGAAGAATTATCTTGCGAACTGCTACGACTCTGCCAGCTTTTCACGCTGAAAGGTTCGTTTGGCGTTGGCGGGGGGTAGTCGAAATTGCTCGAAGTAGTAATATGAAACGATCCCGTGCTTACAAAACTTACTCGGAGTGGCGGCAGCGTGAATTGCGCATGCTCCCCTGGGTTCTGGCCGTCGGCGGCGTCGCCGCCGCCGTTGCTGGGCTTACGATTTATTTCGTTAGCCGAAACGGCGGTCTCAATTAACACTGGCTGCCGCGTCGTTGCGCGGCAGCCTTTTTCGGTAGTCAGCCAATCTCCATTGCAGGAATTCGGAGCAATGCTTTGTCGCGCCCTTGTTCCGTTTGGGCCAGAAGGAATTAAAATCCTTTTCGAGTTCCGATAGCTCGGCTACCCCGGTCGCTGCCATCTGCTGTGCCTGCGAGATGT
>DASZPR010000088.1:0-2564 GCA_035550235.1 Verrucomicrobiia bacterium
TCGCGGGAGTTGCCCCCGGCATGGTCACTCTATTCGTCCCGGCGGCTGCGGCAGCTCTTCGCTCGCGGCACCCTGTTCGCTTGGCATCTCTATCTTGAATCCGTGCCTGTCTGGCCGCGGGCTCGGACGCACTTCCTCAAAAAAATCGGGCCCCCAGCCCCCTACGGCGGGGCCCGGCGTGAAATCGCCGACCTACAAAAGATTCTTCGCAGTGCCGTCGCTGAACTGGAGCGCAAGACGCCTTCCGTTGTCTATGAACTCGGGTTGATCGCACTTGCCTGCCGTGATACGGCGATGGCCGCGTCGCCAAAGTTGACCGGACGTTTTGATTTTTCCCGGCACGCCCCGCTTGTCCTGCCAACCGCAAGATTTCCTTTAACTCGACGCCAGTTTGATTATCTGTTGTCATGCCGTCGCGCAACGACGCGTGGCGGCGAATTTTTCCGCAACATCCGTATCGAGCAACAAGTGAAAGCCCGCAGCACCGCCTTGTGTGAGTGGAGTGCCCGAATTCTCGACCGCATCGCCCATGAGTAGCTATCTCCGCAAAATTGAAGCCGAGCGTGCCGTGCTGGAGACGGTGAATCGACGTTATCCGCAACCGTCGCTTCATGGATTGAGTGCCGGCGCGATTGCCAGTTGGGCGAAAAAGACGAGGGCTCCGGCCCCGATGCTAGCCGCGCTGCACGATGTCGGCCAGTTAGTCGGTGCCATGTGTGAGCGCAGCGGTGAGCGGAATCAGACGCCAGAGCGTCGGCGGCAGACGGCGGCGCGGCGCGCTGTTCTCGGGTTTCAATCGCGCTTCCACTAACTCTTCGCATCCCATCCTCCATGTTTTCTTCCGTTGAAAAGACCATTTGGCAGCAACAGCCCGAAGTTGAAAAACCCGAGCCGACGGTGGAGGAGATCAATCAGAAGTATGAAAAAGGTGAACAGCGCATCGTAACCGAATCGAACCGCGAAAAGCTGCCCAACTTCGTCGCGGCGCTCGCCAAAACGGCCTACATGGATTTGCGCCCGTTTTATCAACGGCGGGCACGCTGGGACGAAGACCGTCAATCCCGCCTGATTGAATCGTTTATTGTAAACATACCTGTGCCGCCAATTTTTCTCTACGAAAAGGCGTTCAATTCGTATGAGGTGATGGACGGGCAGCAACGCATCAGCGCGATTCGCGACTTTTACGCGAACAAATTTGCCCTGTGCGGGCTGCAACTTTGGCCGGAGTTGAACGGCATGCGCTATAGTGATCTGCCATCCAAAGTCCGCGCGGGCATTGATCGGCGATCCATTTCATCGATTGTCTTGCTGAAGGAATCGGCTCCCGATGACGAGGAAGCGATTATTCTCCGGCAGATCGTGTTTGAACGACTCAATACTGGCGGGGTGAAACTCGAGCGGCAGGAGATTCGGAACGCGATTTATCAAGGACCGTTGAACGACGTCGTGCTTCAACTCACGAGGGAAAATCTTTTTCGGCAACTTTGGGGACTTCCTGTCTACTCGCCAGAGGAGGAGACGAACACGTCGCTACCGATCCACGAGATTAACTTTTATGCGCAGATGGAAGATGCGGAGGTCGTTCTCCGGTTTTTTGCTTTACGCCACGTTGCCGAATATCGCCGAGGCATGCAGGGGTTTCTCGATCTTTATATGATTAAAGCCCGACTCCTCGGCGACACGGACATCGGGTTCTTGCGCAAGTTGTTTTTGGACACGCTGGCCTTGGCCTTCGAGATCTATGGCGACCTGACGTTCAAACCATTCGATAAGAAGCGAAACCAGTGGGCACCTCAACCGCAGAAAGCGTTTTACGATGCGGTCATGGTTGGACTAGCAACGCATCTGGCGAAGCGGGACGCGTTGATTGCCGCGCGCGAAAAAGTGCGGGAAGAAACCAAGAATTTATTCCTCACGCACGAGGAAGGGACTTTCACCGGTCGGGGAAATTCAAAAACCGACGTGCAAACCCGAATCAACCTGATGGCCGGGCTGTTTGGTGGTATTTGAACGATGTTGAAGGCGGCGCTAGGTTCGTGCGTCGAGCAAATTGCGGACCTTGAGCGGGTCATTGCCTTTCATGAGGCGTTTCGGGCCGAGTCGCAATCCGCCGTCGCAGGCTGGGCAAAGGGAGCCGTCGGGCTGCTTCCGGAAGACAGCAAATGGCGCCGGCTTGAAGCGACGATGATCGTCGGTGCCCTCTACGCCGCGTGGGAGAAGTATATCGAGTCAGCGATGGCGGAGGCGATCGATGTCCTATCGCGGACATCGCGCTTTTCGACCTTGGACGAGAGCTTTCAAAAGCGTTATCGCCGCGGTTTCGCGCATATTTTGGCGAGCAATGAAATGCGCCGGTTTGCGCATCTCTCGACGAAGCAGATGGTGGATTCCTATCATGCGTTGCTCGCTGACGCTCCCGGAAGTTATCTAATCCCGGAGGTGCTGGTTTTTCATGACGGGAACCTGCGCATGGATGAGATCGTCAAATTACTGGCACAAGTCGGCATTGAAGCCACGGAGAAATGGATCGGCGATGATCCAGAACTCAATGAATTCGTGCAAAC
>DASZPR010000089.1:0-4136 GCA_035550235.1 Verrucomicrobiia bacterium
CCGGCGTGATTTCACCGGTAGCTGCGTTCGTCGTTGCGGGTAATGCGATGATGTTTGTTGTGACAAGCGTCACGAGGTTTGTGGTGGCGGGTGCCAGTTGTTCAACTGTGCCCGGCTGTGTAAACCACGATTTGAACTGCGCGCAAGCCGTGAAGCCGCACAGGCAAGTTACAGTCGTGAGCAAAAGAATGGCAGTGGAGCTCGTCCCCGCCCGTTTAACAAAAGCTGCAATTTTTAATTTCATGCCGCGCATCTAAGCACATTGCAAATTGAAGAAAAAACTTACGGTAATGTTTTCGGAGCAAGTCGTTGATTGGCATTTAAATCGAATTGAAAAATTTGTGAAAAGCGGTCGCAAACAGGAGAGTTTTTAGAATACGGAATCGACGGCTGATCACGGATTCATCTTCGAAAATGCAATAAATTCGCGTGAATTATGTATGTTGTCTGCACTGCTCCGTCTGCGTAGGATGCCACCGTTATCCGTGTTCAACTTAAACCAAGGAAATAAAATGGACAAAGTCACCCGCTATGAATGGCAAGGCAACGGAATACTTCTCGTTTTGCTTTGTCTCCTCGGCATCACCATTCCGATTGCTGCCGTTTATTACATCGAGAACCTGCTCCGGATCGAAACTGAAGTGTCCGATGGAGAAAAACTAACTGAGTTTTTGCGCGCAAAAAAATAAATGATCCAAAGTCTCGTGCTTTCAGATTTTGGAAATGCGAAATCGTTGCGCTTTTTATATCGTGCTGAAAATCAGTATGATGCGAAAGTTGTTCGACTTATTCACATGGACGGACATTGTCTGACCCCGTCTGCGATATTGCTCGCGTAACGAACGGAGATGATATGGGAGAAGCAAAGGTCCGCATGACAAAACGCTCGATCACTTTGGAGCCGGCTTTGGAGGAGTTGGCTGGGCACCTGACGGCGCACCAGCGCGTGATGCTCGCGAAGAAGTTTTTCCGCTGGTCGAAGCAGCTTTACGTGAGCGTCCATATACTACGGAGTGCTTCTGAACCTCCGCCACGGCCCGCGTTGCGGCCTGTGTCGCGACTGCGTCTGGCAATGAATTGAGCCGCGCCCATTTATCGAGGGGGAAATGTTCTTTTAATTCAATGGCTGTCCAACCCAGTTTCGCAGCGTCTGTGCACGTTTCCAGAAACAATTGCAAATATTGCAGGCAACTTTCCGGCGCAGGCACCGCCTGCCCCAGGGATTCGCGGATCGCCTCGGTGGAGATTTTGAGTTTGTTTGCATTTTCAAACTCGCGCACCAGTTCATCGGCGCGCTGTACATAAAACTCATCCACCTCGCGCCGGCCATTTTCGAGTTGAGAAAGGTAAGTGGAATCAAGGTTTAATCTCTGCGCCATCTCTACCTGGCTAAAACCCAGGCGTTTTCGCGATGCGATCAAGAGTTTGCCTTTGTCCAAATTAGTTAAATTTTTTTGTTGACTCACTTTGACTTTTAAAAGATTGTTACGAGTGTCGGCTTTGACTATTTAATATCGGAAGGATTTATTCAAGGAAAATCAGGAGAGAGGGTGGGCGGGCTTGAGGGATCATCTAGGGTTCAAAATGGACATCTCAAATTACAAACCGTTGAGCGAACGGCCATTGGACCGTCGAGGCCATTCGCAGCGGGTCGCGGGCAATCAAGGCGTGAAAATTAATTTCCGCGGTCTCTTTGCCGGTGACCCGCTGCGACTGATCTTGGCGGCAACGACCAGTCTTTTCACTGCAAATCAAAAACAGCTATGCCTGTGAGTGTTCATACCATTGGTGTCCTCGCCCGGGCCGCGGCAGAAAAAATCGGTGAATTCCCGCTTGCCGACCGAATCAAGATTTATCACGCGCTCGGTGAATCGATGCCGAGCGATGCGGCTCGCGCGACCGCCATGGAATTGGCGCGCCTGCTGTCCCGGGCATCCGCCATGGAATTGGATTTTCAGGAACAACTTCGCGCCAGGACAAAGGACAAATAAAAAGGGAGGAAAGATGAACACTTGTTGGAAATGCGGTAGGCCATTGGCCGGAAACACAATCGAATGCGAACACGGTTGCGTAAGCCGAATGTCCGAGGAAGACACGCAAAAATTCGCGCTCTGTCTGGAACGCCTCGCGAAACGACGCCGACTCGATTGGACCAAAGTGCAATCCCTCGAGGACGTGATTTGTGTTCTATCGACTTTCTTTGGAGACGCGACGTTGGATCCGGAATCGGCCGCGATAAAAAAGTTGGAACGGTTTCTGGAGCCGAAAAAGGATGTGTGAGGACGCAAGAGGACTGATCAAAAAAGTATGAACAAGGATTAATGAGCTACGAACTCTTTCTCCATCGACTCGGAATGCGCCCGCGCGTGATGTGCCGCGGATAAGCCCGAAGCACTGCCGCCACCCGAGCGATGGAGAAAGGACTTTGAGCAAAACAGAAGGACAACGACATGAATTCACGCAACCCGCAATGCGCAACCCGCCCCGATCCAGAATCCGCAATGCAAGAGCGATCGAACCGGCTTGCCTGGTCAATTTTTCACGCAGTCGCTTTTTGGAGCGCCGCATCGTATTGGCTGAGATTCCGACGAGTCTGTGCATGGCATGAACCCAAACCACAGCGCATGGGAGGCAATCCCTTTGCTCGCCGGGTGACTCACGGGATATGTCCCGGCTGTTTTGCGCGTATAAGCAGCGAAATAATTTCCCACGGAGAAACAGACCTTCGCGTTAGCGTCACGAAGGTTGGGCAACAGGACGGAGCGTCTCTTCCCGCGCCCCCGGCGCGCAAATGCGCCGTTCCGGCATGGCTGCAACGGCCCGCTGCTGGTGACATGGACTCGACCCGAACTGCAATTCTCCGTGGGAAACCTTTTCAGACCAAATCAACCATCAACCATCAAACAACAGTATGACCAAACGCCAAAAACTCGAACCTTGTATCATCAGCTCCCGCGCCGCGCTCGAAGCCGTCGTCGCGGATGTCGTCAAACTCAAACTGGAACACACTCAGGCTACCGCCGTAATGGAACAGGAGATCGCGGAAGTCCAAAAACGCCACCAGGAAACACTGCTGGGGATTGGACGCCAGATTGAAGCGCGCGAAGCTGGTGTGTTCGTTTACTGTCAGAAACACCGCGCCGCTTTGTTTCCCGAAAAGAAGTCCCTCGATCTTCTCCTTGCCACCGTCGGCTTCGAATTGACCCCGCCACGTGTCGACAAGATCAGCGGCAAGGACACGTTCGGCAAAATCGGATTACGATTGGAGAACCTGGATTGGGGCGCTGCTTACGTGCGTTATCCCGACCCGGAAGTGAACAAGGAAAAAATCCTTGCTGACCGCGCGCAACTGAAACCGGACCAATTGCAGGAAGCCGGTTTGAAAATCGAGCAGGATGAGAATTTCTTCATCCGGCCCAAATCCGACGTTGCCGAACAAAGCGTCCGCGAAGCGGCATGAAACAAAGAGGGAAGAAGTGAGGGGGAATTTTCCACCCTCACTTCTGCCTTCATGCTTTTCATTGTCACGACATGCTCTCACCCGCTGAATTGTCGCTACGTCTGCGTTCGCCGCGCTGGCGTCCGCTGGGGGATGCCGATTGTGTCAAGTGGGCGCTCGACGTCAGCGCTGAGGATATCGAGCAACTGATTGATCTCGGGTATCTCGTTGTCTTTGATATCTCAGTTGCTTTGGAAAGCCGCAGTCCGCTTATGTCGCATCGACGCGAGTTGCGCTTTCTCACTCGCAGCATCGAGCATTACCGGCTCACCCTTGGCATGCGGCGGCTGGATTTGACCTGGCCTCAAATCGCTCAACTCATTTTACCGTCGGAAAAAAAATGCCTGACCGGTGTCGAGATTGACGCCGCTCTGAGCTGCGACCCGAACCATCGGCTGAACTTAATCCGCGCCGGCGAGTTGGAGTCGCCCGATGCTCGGCCAAAGCGCTTGAAAACCGCGTGGAGCCGTGGCCGTAATTGCGGGGCCACGGTGACCCGTGAAAGTTTGGAGGATTTTCTGCGGCGCAGGAAGCTGTGAGGTATGGTCGCAAAAATTTCCATGGAACAAAAACTCGAAGTTATTCCCAAAGCCGTCGCTGAGAAACTTGAAGCTCATGCCAATGTCCTCCACACTCT
>DASZPR010000090.1:0-2355 GCA_035550235.1 Verrucomicrobiia bacterium
AGGGCAAGCCACCCGGCTACGACCGCGACATTTGCGAATACGCTTTTAACGGACGCGGCTTCAGTCCCGAATCGCGCATTTCCTGCACCCACCCGCTGTTATGAAATCTGAAAAATCATCTTCCGAATCCGACAAGCCGTATTTTGCCGGTTGTGTCGAACTCATCCCCGTGCGCCCGTCGTTCATTGAATTTGTCACCGCGCAACGGCTTTGGGGCATCCCGATCCGGCAACTGGAATGTTTCATCTTGAGCCAGAATCCCGAATCGGACGGCAAAAAAACGTCGCCGACCGATTTGCTCATTTTGGTTTTTGAAACACGACTGGTTTTCCTTTTCGGCTGGCGGCTCGAACAGATGCTCGACCCGCTGATGCAGGGGCGCGTCAAGCGTATCCATGCTGAAAAACATCTTGGCACGCTGATGATTGGCGAGCCGTGGGTTTCCGAAATCGTCGTCGCCCCGCGTTACGCAACCATTCCCCTCTGATGAACTCCGAAGAACTTAAAGCGATTGAAAGCCAGCGACAGGAGTTGCTCGACCGGCTCAATGCGGCGGAATCCGCCTTGCGTGACGGTTTGCACAAGCACGGCTTCGGCAGCACCGCCCACGCGCACATGGAACGGGCACTGGCGCACGTCCGCGAGGCCTACATCGCCATCAACGAAGCCAAGCCGGTGCGTTCGGTGCAACAAACTCACGGACGATTTGAACCGCATCCAGCAGGTCATGGAGAACGCCCGGCGCGGCCACTCCCAACGCATCTGATTTATGTTTGAACGCGCTCCCAACGGATTTTTCGTGAACGATTTGATTTTGTTCAATTCGCTCCGGCGCGGCGGCTACATCGCCAAAGGTTTTATTTTTGAAGCCCCCGATTTAACCAACAGTCCGATTGCCGACCTGAACGATTTTCAGGATCAGTTGAGCCAGTTGCTCGCATCGCTTCAAGAAAACCAGCGGTTGCAAATCCAATACTTTTCCGATTCGGATTACAAAGCCGAATTGCTGCGTTATCAAAAGGAGACGGAGAAGTTTGAAAACACCTGGACGAAGCGCAATCGCAATGAACGATTCATGCGCTACTGGCAGGCGATGGCCGAGCGCAAGCTGCGGCGGCAGCGCGTGATTTTTTACATCTCACGACCTCTGGACAAAACGCCCAAGTTGCTGACCGGCAATGCCGCCTTGCGCGAGTATTATGTCACGCTGCTTGACCAGTTGCGCGTCGAATATGAGCACATCCAGCAACAGGTGATGGACATTTTCACCAGCACCGGCGCGCGCGTCCTGCCGATGAGCGACCTCGACCATTTCCGGCATTACAAAGCTTTCCTTAACCCATCATTGGCCGACCGTTTTGATTACGACGTTTCACAGGATTTTTCACCGGAACTTTCCATTCAGGAAAATTGCTGGCACTCGGAAGGCAACGGCCAAAGCGATTTTGGTTTTTACATGGACGGACATTATCACTCCGTCATCACGCTCACGCGCTGGCCGCGCACGACCTATCCGGGGATGATTCAACGGCTCACCAATCTGCGGCTATTGGACTTCACCATCACCGTCAACATTGATCCGCTCCCCATCACCAAAGAAATCAGCAAGGAGGAAAAGGAGCATGACCGCATCGCCGGGGATTATGCCAGCGAGAAAAAAGTCTCGTTGCTTTCCGTCATGCAGAAAAAGGAAAAGAAAATTCATGCGCTGATGCAGGGACAGACTGTCCCGTTCAACGCGCTCTTTGTGATCCGCGTTTGGGACAAATCCAAAGACGGATTGAACGCGAAGGCCAGCGCGATTAAGAACGCCATCAATTCAATGAACTCGGCGCAGTATTTCGAGAGCAATCTGCCGAGCACATCCAAAAATCTTTTCTTCCAAACGTGGCCGGGCTGGACGTTTGGCCGTTACGATCATCGCAAACTCTATTCCGAACACCGCTACCTGGCCGACATGCTGCCCGTAACCAGCACGTTCACCGGCCACTTGGCGACCGCCGAAGCGATCTACGACGGCCCGAACAATAATCTTGTCGGTGTCGAAACTTTTTCCGGATCAAAGGACAATCAATCGCCGCAACACGCCGTGTTGCTTGGCATGTCCGGCGCAGGTAAATCCGTCACTGTTTGCGACCTGCTTTCGCAAACGGAAGGTTATTTCAGTTACACCGTCATTATTGAAGAAGGTTTGAGCTACGGGATTTATACGCAGACCGTTGAAGAAGGCGCGCGCCCCATCATCATTCACCCCGACGGCGACCTGACAATAAACTATCTCGACACGAAAGGACTGCCGCTCACGCCCGACCATCTTTCCGCCGCGACTGCGCTTGTCGCCCGCATGATTGGCAC
>DASZPR010000091.1:0-4704 GCA_035550235.1 Verrucomicrobiia bacterium
TGCGGTTGAAAAAGCATCTCGCCGCGGCGGGATTGGACCCGGCGCTTACGCCACACAAGTTGCGGCACAGCTACGCCACGCATTTGCTGGATGCCGGCGCGGATTTGCGCAGCGTGCAGGAACTCCTCGGCCACGCGCACCTCGTGACCACGCAAGTCTACACGCACCTGACCACGGAACGGCTGAAGAAGGCGTACGACGCCGCGCATCCGCGGGCGTGAGCCGATTGACGCCGGGCGGGCGTGTGAGAGAGTAAATTCGTTGAAATCGGTCTTGCCATCAGAGGCAAAGCCAAGTTCAATATGCGTCCCTTGGCTGGCAGGATAGCTCAGTTGGTAGAGCAGAGGACTGAAAATCCTTGTGTCCCCGGTTCGATTCCGGGTCCTGCCACCACCGTTTTGGACGCGCAAATAGCCTAAAGTAAGGCGGTTTGCGCGTTTTTGGTTTATTTCATCGGACCGGCTGAAAGCCAGCAGGAACGCGATAGTCTGTGCCTCTATTTTCCTCTTTTTGGATGGGTAAGGCCAAGAAAATCCATCTCTTCATTTGCTCCGTCAACCGGTTGTTCGTACTATTCCAAACGGTAATCATGTTACGTTGCATTGCCGGACGAATCATCGGCGGCTTTGGCTGGCTGACGACTTCGCTTGTTCTCGTTTGTCTCGTGCTGGGTGGCTTCAGGGTCCCGGCGGAGCCGGCGGCGGGGGATCGTTTGAGTCTGGATCCGGAACGGATTGTCTTCACCGGACAATTTGATTCGGGAACCAACTGGCAGACGGTCACTTTTGAAACTCCGGCTAAAGGCCGTTACCTCTGTCTCAACGCGCTTTCCTCCCAGGATGACAAACCGTTCGCGGCGGTGGCGGAATTGCAGATGCTGGATGCCACGGGGAAATTGTTGGACCGGGATGATTGGAAAATCGTGGCGACCGACAGTGAGGAATTGGAAGGGGAAAACGGCGCGGCGACCAATGCCATCGATGATAAGGAGTCTACTTACTGGCACACCGAATGGACCGGGTCGCCGACGGCTTTTCCGCATCGCCTCATTTTGGACCTGGGCCGCTCGGTGACCTTGACCGGTTTCCGTTACCTGCCGCGGCAGGGTGATCCGGCGGCGACCGGGCGCATCAAGGATTTTCAAATCAGCGTGGGCGAGAATTTAAAAGAAAAGGCTTCCCCGGACGGGCTGGTGCCGCAAAAAGTTTTTTTGTTCAGTTATTTCACAGACCGAGACCATGAAGGATTGCATCTGGCCTGGAGCGAGGACGGTTACCAGTGGGACCCTTTGAATTCGGGTTTGAGCATCTATTCGCCGCCCATGGGTGGGAACACTTTGATGCGCGACCCGTGTTTGTTGCGCGGGCCGGACGGAATTTTTCGGATGGTCTGGACCTGTGCCTGGGGCGGAAACGCCATCGGTTACGCGGAAACCAAGGACCTGATTCACTGGTCCGAGGGACGGGCGCTGCCGGTGATGGCGGACGAAACGAATGTCGTGAATTGCTGGGCGCCGGAAATTTATTGGGACCGGAAACGCAGCGAGTATCTCATCATCTGGGCCAGCGCCGTGACCAATCGTTTCCCTGAAACGCTCACGCAATCGGACCAACTCGGCAATCAGCGGATTTATTTCACCACCACGAAGGATTTTCAGACGTTCACCCCGACAAAATTATTTTATGACCCCGGTTTTGCGCTCATCGACCCGACCCTGATCGAACGGCAGGGCACCTATTATTTGATTTTCAAAGATGAAACCACGAAGCCCATGAGGAAAAGTTTGCGGGTGGCGGAAAGTGACGATATGCGCGGGCCGTTTCGTGCGCCAAGCGAATCCTTCTCGCCGCAATGGGTGGAAGGCCCGGCGGTTTTTGCCACGGAGGACGACGTTCTTTGTATTTTTCATTTCTACAGCAACAACACGTGGGGCGGTTTGAGATCGAAGGATTTGAAAACGTGGGTGGATGTCACCGATCGATTCAACCTCCCGCCCAGCAGCCATCCGGGAACGGTGTTGGAAGTGCCGCGTGAGGTGTTGCTCGCGCTGTGGCGCGCGGGTCGCGCGGAGATTGGTCCCTCGCCTGAAACGGTCGATCTCGGCATTGGCCATTGGATTTGGGCGGATAAAACGGAGGACAAACAGACCTGCCGTTTGTGGCGCAAATTCGAAGTGCCCTCGGGCGCCCTCGTGTCGCTGGCCATGTTGCGGATCACCGCGGACAACGGCTATCGCGTTTTCCTGGATGGGCTCGAAATCGGCAGGGGCGGTGATTTTAATGATCTGACGGAATATAATGTCACGCAATTGGTGACGCCGGGCCCGCATGTTCTGGCAGTGGAGGGATTCAACGACGCGCTCGCCGCCGGCGTCATTCTGGGGTTGCAGATCCAGATGTTGAACGGACAACAAATACGAGTGCTTTCCGACCCATCCTGGCTGGTGGTGCCGACGGAGGAAAAAAATTGGACCACGCGGGGCGAGCCGAAAGCGGGTTGGAAACATGCGCACATCGTGGCGTTTGCCGGGAAATTTGATTGGGCTCGCCCCAAGCGCATTCTTTCCTCCCCTCCGCTTTTACCGCGGACAATCTATTTCTGGCAACGCGGCTGGTTTTTGTTCTCGATGCTCTCAGTCATTGTGGTGGCGGTGATCTTCAGCATCCGCCAGGGCCTGAAACTGACCGTGCAGACGCGTTCGCAAAAATTGCTGGAACGCGAGCGCGACCGCATTGCCCGGGACATCCATGACGAGCTTGGCGCCGGCTTGACGCAATTGACCCTGCTCGGCGAGCTCGTGCTGCGCGAGACGCCGCCCGGCGCGGCCACGCGTGAGCAACTGGATTCCCTTTGCGGCAAAACGCGCCGGTTGCTCGGCACCATGGATGAATTGGTGTGGACGGTGAATTCCCGCCGGGACACGGTGCAGGATTTCGCGGCGTTCGTGTGCGAATACGCGCAGGAGTTTCTCTCCTCCACACCGATTCGCTGCCGGCTGGACGTGCCGGATCATTTGCCGCCGACGCCGCTCGATTTGCCCGCGCGACGGAATCTTCTGCTCGCCGTAAAAGAAGCCGTGCGCAACGTGGCCAAACATTCCGGCGCCACGGAATTGTTTTTGCAAATTCGCGTGGAGGATGAAAAGCTGGTGGTGACGCTTGAGGATAATGGAGTTGGCTTTGTTGCAAAAACCGCGCGCAGCGCCCGGAACGGGCTTCGTAACATGGGCGAACGATTATCGGACATCGGCGGCGTGTGCCGCATCGCGGGCGCGCCGGAAAAAGGCTGCCGGGTGGTTTTCAGCCTGCCGTTGCATCCGCCAACGCTCACGAAAAATCCGCTGGCGGCCTGGTTCCGAAAAATTTTGCGACGAACGCGACCGACCGATTCAGCCGAATGAAATCCCATCCCACGCCCGGCCTTTCAGGAAAATTAGTGCGCCTCGCTTTGGTCGAGGATGTCGCGGAAATGCGCGAGAGCTGGCGCCAATTGATTGACGGCCTGCCGGGATTTCATTGCGTCTGCACCTGCGCTTCGGGGCGGGAAGCGTTGCGTGTGCTGCCCGGGATCATGCCGGACGTCGTCATCATGGATATTCAAATGCCCGGCATGACCGGCATTGAATGCACGTTGCGGCTTAAGGAATTGCTGCCCCGAACGCCCATTCTCATCCTGACGGTTTCTGCCGATACCCAGACGGTTTTTCGCGCGTTGGAAGCCGGTGCGGATGGTTATTTGCTGAAACGCTCGCGGCCCGATCAATTGCAGACCGCCATCCAGGACGTGTTGGAAGGCGGCGCGCCCATGACGAGTGAAATTGCCCGGCGCGTGGTGGCGTCTTTCCGCCAGCGCGCCGCGAAGCGAGACGAAACCGCCGGGCTCACTCCGCGTGAAGAAGAAGTGCTCGGGTATTTGTCCAAGGGATTCGCCAACAAAGAAATCGCCCTGAAAATGTCGGTCAGTTACGAGACCGTGCGTGATCATCTGCGAAATATTTACGAAAAGCTCCACGTCCATTCGCGAACGGAGGCGGTGGCGCGCTATCTCGGTTCATCCTCCACCGCGGAAACACTTCCGCCCGCGGACGAGGAGTAACACTTCTTCGGCCAGACGATAATCCCCCTCAATTGGAGGATAGGAGAGGTGGCGCCTGTCCTTTAGCTTGGAGTTTAACTGTATGTTGCACTCCAAACCATTTGCGCAACCCTTCGCTCGTACCCCCCATTTTTAATTTGACCGGACACACGTGCGCCTATCAATCGAACCCGTTTGTTAAAATCCCACACAGCCCCAATATGAAAACACCTGTTCTCGGAAAGATAACCCCTCTTTGCCTGCTTCTCGGCCTCGCTGCAAGCGTCGCGCATGCGGACGTCCTGACCTGGGACCCGCAGTTGACTGGCGGTTCCGGCGGCGCCGGCACATGGAACTTGAACACCACGGCCAATTGGTGGAATGGTTCGGCTGATGTTCAATGGAAGGATAATTCCGCGCTTGGAACGAATGGCGCAATATTCGGCGGCACCGGCGGCACCGTCACTCTGAACAGCAGCTTGAGCGCGTCGAACCTGGCCTTTTATGCGCAAGATTACACGCTGTCCGGCTCCGGTACGCTGACACTCAGCGCCGGCATGGATGTGACGCAGCTCGGCACGGGCACCACTACCATTGGCACCCCGCTCTCATTGGTGGGCTTGCAGCAAC
>DASZPR010000092.1:0-2034 GCA_035550235.1 Verrucomicrobiia bacterium
TTCATCGACAATACGAGCAGACCGTCGCGGTTAAAGATGTCAGCTTTAAGGTTGAACCCGGTGAACTCGTCGGTTTTCTTGGCCCGAATGGCGCCGGCAAGACGACAACGCTGAAAATGCTGTCTGGTCTGCTCTATCCTACGAGCGGCTCGGCCAAGGTGCTCGGTTACACGCCGTGGGAGCGCGATGACGGCTATCGCCGCCAGTTTGCGCTGTTGCTCGGCCAGAAAAATCAGCTCTGGTGGGATTTGCCCGCGCGCGAATCACTTGAGCTGAATGCTAAAATTTACGGCATCCCCGACAATGTGCTCAATCGCACCGTGGGCGAAATGACGGAGCTGCTCGCCGTGAAGGAAAAGCTCAACGTGGCCGTGCGCGAATTGTCCCTTGGCGAACGGATGAAAATGGAGCTCATTGCATCACTACTGCACCAGCCGAAAATCCTGTTCCTCGATGAACCCACCATCGGCCTTGACGTTGTCTCGCAAAAAACCGTCCGTGAATTTCTTCGCGAGTACAACGCCAAACACAAGACCACCGTTCTGCTCACGAGCCATTACATGGCGGACATCCAGGAACTCTGCAAACGCGTCATCATCATCGACCAGGGTAAAATCTCTTTTGATGGCCAGCTCAGCGATGTGGTGGACCGTTTCGCCGATTTTAAGCTCATCACCATTCAATTCGAGGGCACCGCAACCTACTCCGCTGAATCCGTCGCCAAATATGGCGAATTGGTTGAGCAAACCCCCGGCACACTCACTCTGAAAGTAAAACGTGATCGCGTTATTCCCGCCTGCAAAGCGTTGCTGGACGAATTGCCCGTGAGTGATATCGACATTCAGGAAGTGCCCATCGAAGACGTCATCCGCAAGATTTTCGCCCGGTAAATGAAACAGAGCGCGTTTTCAAATGCCGAATGCCGAATGCCAAATGGACCTTCAGCCACCGCAGCTCCATTCGTCATTCGTCATTTCCCCTCCTCCGCATCAATCGCATACCCGGCATTCCGAAACCGTTGCAGCTTGTAAATCAGCGCGCGCCGGCTGATGCCGAGCGCCTTGGCCGTCTCCGTGCGATTAAAATCATGCTTTCGCAGCGCCTGCAGGATCGCCTGGCGCTCGATTTCTTCGAGTTGTTGTGCATCCGCGGTCGTAATCAAAGGCTGCGCATGCTCCGGCACCGCCTCGCGGACCTTCGACGGCAAATGGGTCGGTAAAATCAACTCACTGCGCGAGAGCAGCACCGCACGTTCCATCGCGTTCCGCAATTCCCGCACGTTTCCCGGCCAGGAATAATTTTCCAGGCACGTGACCACCGTATCCGCAAAACGCGCGCGCCCCTTGGCGAATTCCGAAATGAAATGACTCGCCAGCGGCAAAATATCCTCCCGCCGCTCGCGCAATGGCGGAATGTTCAGCTCCACCACGTTGAGGCGGTAAAATAAATCCTCGCGAAAACGTCCGTTCTTCACTTCGTCTTCGAGATTTTTGTTGCTGGCCGCGAGAATGCGCGCGTTCGTACGAATCTCGCGATTTGAGCCCACGCGCTGAAAAGTCCCGTTCTGCGTCACGCGCAACAACTTTGCCTGCAACTGCGGGGACATTTCTGCGATTTCATCCAGGAAAATCGTGCCGTCATTGGCTTGTTCAAAACGCCCGATGCGTTGCGCGTGCGCGCCGGTGAAGGCCCCTTTCTCGTGCCCGAACAATTCGGCTTCCAGCAACGTCTCCGGAATCGCCGCGCAATTCACTTTCACGATCGGCCCCTTTGAGCGCGAACTCCATTCGTGAATCACGTCCGCCAACACTTCCTTGCCTACGCCGCTTTCGCCGGTAATAAGCACCCGCGTCTCGGAGGGCGCAATCAAGGAGGCATCGCGAAACACCGCGAGCATCAACGGGCTGTGCGCGATCACATAGGCCGGCAGCGGTTTATCCTCGCTGGGACTCAATACCGGCTTCTTGGAAATGCCTGTGGTGTGCTGGACCGTCGTGAGCAACTCGTCCAGATCGATGGGTTTGGCGAGATAAT
>DASZPR010000093.1:0-5397 GCA_035550235.1 Verrucomicrobiia bacterium
AGATACCTGCGCCCGGAATCACGTGCGCCGGATGCAATTGGTCCAGATAGTAATTGTCCGTGAGGTTATAAACGTTCGCCTGCATCGAAATGCGGTGGCTCAGTTTATATTTCACCATCGCGTTCAAGGTCCAATAACCACCGACCCGCTCCGGGATGGTGGTCGCGCCGAGAGTGGCAGTGTTCGCTGTACGGCTGGAGACGACGTTGAGGCCGCCGCCAACTTCGAGATTCAGCGGGAGCTCGTAGGTTGTCCAAAGACTGAATGTGTTATGCGGAACGTTATTCAGCGGCCGGCCAACGGCGCGCGGGAAGAATTTTGAGCTGACAACTTCGCTGGCGAGATAATCGTAGCTGGCGAAGACCTGCCATTCCTTCGTCAAATGTCCCGAAAGCGCGAGTTCAAATCCATCCACGCGCTGAACACCGCCATCGACCACTTCGAGAGTATTGGTCGGGTTGGTTTCGCGAGCGTTGCTTTTCTCGGTGCGGAAAACCGAGCCGCGAACCGAGAGCCGGTTTTGGAGCAGGTCCCACTTGGTGCCGAACTCGAAGGTTTCATTGTTTTCCGGCGGAATATCCTGGTTGGCCGCGCTCAACGAAAGTGTTTCCGCGGAAGGATTCCAGGAAGTGCCGTAACTGAAATAAAAGCTGCCTTGCTCGACAGGTTTGTAAACCAAGGCACCGCGCCAGCTCGGTTTGGTGATGGTTTGATGGAAGCTGTTGGTGGGATGGAGGCGGTCCTGAGAGTCCGCGTCGAAATAATCCCAGCGCGCACCGCCGCTCAATTCCCAATGCTCGCCAAATTTCATGGTGTCCAACGCGTAAAATCCAAAGCTGGTGGCAGTGGTTGCGATCTTGGAGCGAATGGAGGAACTCGTCGCGGTGAAATTTTGATTTTCGTTGGGCGAAACCAGACTGGTTCCGGGAACGCCGGTAAAAGCAAATCGCGCCGGGTCGGAAGTCTCGCGCCCGCCTTCCGCGCCGCCCACGAGCGTGTGCTCCACCGGACCAGTGTTCAAATCGATGGTGGCATCGAATTGAT
This sequence comes from Verrucomicrobiia bacterium, assembly GCA_035550235.1. GTDB lineage: Bacteria > Verrucomicrobiota > Verrucomicrobiia > Limisphaerales > DASXHY01 > DASXHY01. Next base: position 1,045 of record DASZPR010000093.1, read on the forward strand.
CCCACAAAAATGTTTCCGTGCTTTGTCCGGCGAGTTCGTTGCGATTGACGACGAGGGTATCGAGCGGAGCGGCGTTGGTGGCGAGGACTTGCGGTTCGGTGATGCGGAAGTCACGCGTGTAATTCGCCCAACGAAGCTGGTCTCGCAGACTGATGTTCTCGTTGACCTGGTGTTCCAATTTCGCGGTGACCATGTCCACGTCCGTGCGGAGGTAATCGCTCTTGAATCCATAAAAGTTGGAGCGATCCACCGGCGCCGCGTGGCCGTTGAATTTCAACCAGGGAAGGCCGTAATCAGGAATGTCATCTTCCGACTGGTGCAGATAACTCAACGTCAAAGTGGTGGGCGTGCCGATACCGAAAGCGATCGATGGAGCGATGCCGAAACGGCGATTTTCTCCGAGGTCGCGCCCGGCCACCTGCGAGTCGTTGCCCATTAAATTCAACCGAACAGCCGTGTTGGTTCCTAATTCAGACACGGGTTGGTTGATATCCACGGTTGCGCGACGAGTGTTATCCGTGCCGAGCGAAAGCGTGCCGCCCACGAAAGGACTGAGGCCGGGAGTTTTGCTTTCCTGGTTGATGATGCCGCCGGTCGAACCGCGCCCGAACATCACGGAGGCCGGACCTTGCAGCACGTCCACTGCTTCATAGTTAAATGGATCGCGATAGTAACTGCCGTAGTCGCGCATGCCATCGAGGAAAATGTCGTTGCGGGCGGTGAAGCCGCGCAGCGTTAAATTGTCTCCCTGCGAACCGCCTTCACCCGCGGCAATGCTGATCCCGGCCACGTTCCGCAACACATCCCGGAGCGTGGTGGTGTTTTGATCCTGCATCACTTCGCGGGGAACCACGGTGATGGACTGCGGGGTGTCACGCAGCGGCTCGGTCAATTTCGGCAGCGCCACCTCGTCGGTCTTGTAAGAATCTTTTTCTCCCGTCACCACCACGTCCGGCAGTTTTTGCGAGGGGGCGTTGGTGCTGTCGGCAGCGGCAGGCGCGGCGTGGGTGGATTGTGCCTGGGCAGAGGAGACAAAATCGTGGGCGAGAATAAGCGTCGTAAGTTTAAGAGCTCTTTTGACGGCTTTCGGATTCTTCTTTTTCTGCGACGGACGATGTTTCGACTTTGTCATAGGACGGACAAAATAAGTTGAAGCGCCGAATGTTGCTCCTGATGGATTGCTAAAAACTGTCGGCGGCTTGCCAGAATTGAATGCGCGGATGTCTCTCCGCAAATTGGCAAACCTTGCCCATCAATTGTTTATTCTAATAATCCACCACAGCAAACAAAGAATAACTAATGGCAAGACGCCGTAAGCGCGAATTCTTCGCCGCGTGTGACAATTCTTGCGCGATGAGAATTTTGGCCAGCAATGTCATTCGACAGATGAAGGTCCCGGCGGCGATTCTTGTTCTTGTTGGCGCATTCGTCGGTGCTATTAAGGGTCAATCACAGGATGCTGACGCGGTCGCGCCCGAGACATTAACCGGCCACTGGAAGCCTCGAATGAGACTTGAGGAAAAGGGCGTCCAGCCATTTGCCAGCTTAACCAGCGAAGCCTGGGGGAACACTACTGGTGGTCTGAAAGTGGGAGCGTGGTATGATCAATTGCTGGATTTTGGTTTTCAACTGGACACGGCCAAACTCGGCTGGTGGGAGGGCGGCGGTTTTTTCGTCCAGGCTCACTGGGTTGAACATGCAGGAAACGCTTCGTGTTTTGAGGACGATACGGGAGCGTTCAACCCTGTCAGCAACGTGATGGCGGGTGATCAGCTACGCATCTTCAACCTTTACTACCGGCACGCCTGGAAGGACGCAATGTTTCAGCTCAAGCTGGGGCAAATCGCGGCGGACGATGATTTCATGGGCTCGGATTATTCCAAATTGTTTCTGAATTCCGCATTTGGCGCCATGCCCTCACAAGTCGGAACCCCGCTCGCGACGTCCTGTGGCAGCACACCGGCGTTTCCGATTTATTCAGTGGCTGCGCCCGGAATTTTCCTGCGCGCGCAGCCGGTAGAACCCTTTTATACGCAACTGGGCCTTTATTATGGAAGACTGGGATTGGACAAGCCTGGCAACCACGGATTCGATTGGGCCAGCGAGACGCCGCCTGAATTGGGATTGTTCTGGGAAAATGGCTTTCACTACAAACTTGCCGACTGCCCGGCAACCATCCGCCTCGGACTCACTTATCATACGGGCCCGTTGGATGATTTCAGTTCCGCAACCAGGAACGGTTCCACAGCCACACATCAAGCCGTTCCGAATTATTACGCGATTCACGATTTACAGCTTCTGGCCGACGAGAAAGGACAACCGAAGCTCGGGCTATTTTGCCGTGGCGGCATCACGCCCGAACCCGAACTGAGCATGGTGAGTTGGTATGCCGACACGGGATTGAACTGGTTTGCGCCCTTGCCCGACCGGACGGACGACCTCGCGGGCATAGCGGTATCTTATACAAAATTTGGCAGTGCGTTTCGCGAGAAGACCGGACCGGATGGCGTCGCCGCCGATGAGACCACCTTGGAACTGACTTACCGGGCGGTTATCACGCATTGGTGGACCATGCAGGCAGACACTCAATTCCTGTTCAACCCGGCCGTCAATCCAAACACCAACTCGCGGCGGACTGCGATCGTTCTGGGATTGCGCGCGGTCATCACTTTTTAAAACGCCCGACCAGCGGAAAGGCAGGAGAAGAAGAGTTGACCCCCGGCGCGGTTCTTCGCAGGCTTTTCATAAGCACCGTGAAGCGATCCAAGCTATTATTTCTCTCTGGAATTCTCCTGCTCACTCACGTTGTCCGGGGAGTCACTTTTCAAATCGCGGACCCGGCCGAATTCGCGAAAATTATCAACACCAACGCGGCACTCACCACGAATGCGACGATCAATACCTGGCTGGAGGGTCCGGTGTGGATTCCCAATGGGGGCTATCTGCTTTTTTGTGATCAGAATAATAATCGGCTGAAAAAGCTGGTTCCGCCGGGGACCGTGACGGATTACTTGGTTCCGCCGGCCAACACGTTGATTAACGGCACCATGCTGGATTCGCAGGAGCACCTTGTCGTCGCGGAGGCGGGAGGCGCGGCCCTGCAGATCGCAATCATTACGAACGGAGCCGCCATCCCCCTCTGTTCCACCTGCAACGGACTGAAGTTCTATTCGCCCAATGACGTCGTCATCAAATCTGACGGCACCATCTGGTTCACTGACCCGGGTTATAATGGTGGCATCGGCAACCCACCGCAGCCGGGATTTCAGGCTGGATATTATGTCTATCGATTCAACCCGGCCAACGGCAACGCATCCTGCGTTCCGGTGATCACCAACGGCCTGATCCGGCCCAACGGCCTTTCCTTTTCACCGGATGAATCCAAGCTTTACGTGGCGGACTCCGATACGACGCGACACAACATCCATGTTTATTCCGTGTCGTCCAGCAATACACTTTCCGGGGGCGCGGTGGTTGCCACCGTGACCAACGGGATTCCCGATGGCATTCGCTGCGACAGCGAGGGCCGGATTTGGTCGAGCGGAGGCGATGGCGCTTACATTTTTGCGGCCGACGGGCATCTGATCGGCAAAATAAAATTCGGAACCATCGCGAACCTCTGTTTCGGCGGGCCGCATTACCAGACGCTTTACATGACCGGCCAACCCGTCGTTACCTCTCTTCCCGTTTTGGTCGCGGGAACACCGGCCATCAAAACCCTCCAAGTTCATTCCGACGCTGGGCAGATAACGCTCTCGTGGAATGCTCCCTCGACGGGTTTTGTCCTGCAGGAAAGCGATGCGCCCGAGTCGCCGGAATCGTGGGCCAATTCACCCGCGACACCCGTGATGACCAACGGGTCTAACATTATCAGTGTGGATCCGACGAACAGCGCCCGATTCTTCCGACTGAAGCTCAATTAAGGAATGGGGCGCAAAACCTTGTAACCGGGCCGAAACGACGGGGCACGCGATAGTCTTGGTGAAAGGAAAGCTAGAGCGGTTTATCCAGCAGTTCCGCAAATTGTTTCAAGGCGGCGTCCGCAGACAAACCATTCGGAACGGTCATGTTGCGTTTTCCATCAGCCGAGGTGGCTTGAACCACTCCATTCCGCGCCTCCCCTATCCCCGAGACCAGCACGTTCCCCCGCTGGTCCAAAACGGTGAACTGCGGCATCAACGCCTGCAGATGCGGGATGACCTGAAACAAATAGCCGCTGCGTTGATACGTGACTGTGGGCCACGAGAAGCCGTTGGTTTTCGCAAATTGTTCCATGTCCGGCACGCTGCCATCGCAGGAAAGATAGATGACCTCAAATTCCGGATGTTTCGGTTTCTGCTCGTTGTAAAAATG
>DASZPR010000094.1:0-1799 GCA_035550235.1 Verrucomicrobiia bacterium
GGCGGCGCAGGATTTTCCAGTTTGAAATTTGCCGGCAGTCTGCTTTGTTAAAGCCATGAAAAACGCCAGAGTGTTTTCCGTTTTTGTCGCGTCGCTGATTTTGCTCGCGCTGGCGAGCGGTTGCAGCACGGTGCCGGTCACGGGGCGGACGCAGTTCACCGGGCTGGTTTCGCCCAGTCAGGAAATCCAGCTAGGTCTGACCAGTTTTGATGAGTTGAAAAAGACCACGCCCATCAGCCACGACGCGGCGGCGAATGCGCTCGTGCAAAAAGTCGGCCAGCGCATCGCGGCGGTGGCGAATGCCGACATGCCGAACGCGCAGTGGGAATTCGTCGTTTTCGAGAGCAAGGAAGCGAATGCGTTCTGTCTGCCGGGCGGCAAGGTCGGCGTCTATACCGGCATTTTGCCCATCACGAAAGATGAAGCCGGGCTGGCCACGGTCATCGGACATGAGGTCGCCCACGCGGTGGCGCGGCACGGGGCGGAGCGCATGAGTCAGGCAATGGCGGAACAAGGTGTTGGCCAGCTTTTGGGAGCGTCAGTTTCAAAATACAGTCCGCAAGTGCAAGCTATTGTTAATGGGGCCTACGGATTGGGAACACAGACCTTTGTTGCACTGCCCTTTAGTCGCGCGCAGGAATCCGAGGCGGATCACATCGGGCTGATTTACATGGCCCGTGCCGGTTACGATCCGCAGGCGGCGGTGGCCTTCTGGCAGCGGTTCATGCAATACAACGCCCAAAACGGCGGCGACACCACGCCGGCATTTCTCCGCACGCATCCGACGGATGCCACGCGCATCAAACAGTTGCAAGCGTGGCTGCCGGAAGCGCAGAAGCAATACAAGCCGCAGTGAGGGAGAAACGGCGGAATTTTTCGCGCTGCGAAAAATTGGTCGCCGCGCGCAGTGTCAGGCGACCACACATTAAAATTTTCCACCACAAAGTGCCCGCTGCGCGGGCAGACAAAGTCGCAGCGCGACATTGTCCACCAGCAACCCGGACGCCAAACGAAAAAGGACAGGCATTGCTGCCCGTCCTTTTCAATTAGCGTCTTGGTGAGGTGATTCGATACTCATCTCTTTCGCGTAAACCGCCGGATCAAAAAATACATTGGTATTGCAATGATCATGATGACGATGGATGCCTCATGTCTGGATGCCGCATCCGTCCACCACTCAATGGCACGAGCGGAAGCGAACAAACCAACGAGCAGAAGAACAACACTTAAAACTCCGACACCCCAGAAAAGAACCCAATCGAACATCAGCCATTCAGATGTGTGGTCGCCTTGCTTGTGCCAAATCCAGCAGAGAAGCGCGACGAACAACAAGCCGAGCGTCAGAAGAAATGAACGCCCGTAGCCAACCCAATCTGAATCGTGCGAGCGTGGCATAATCGCGCTATCAGCGCCGATTAGCGGTTAAAGAAATCACACCGCGTTGTCGCCGCGTTCGTCGGTGCGGATGCGGATGGCTTCCTCGATGCCGGTGACGAAAACTTTGCCGTCGCCGATCTTGCCGGTCTTGGCGGCTTTGATGATGGCGTCCACGGCGGCTTTCACTTGATTGTCCGCCACGACGGTTTCCACCTTGATTTTCGGGAGAAAATCCACGGTGTATTCGCTGCCGCGATAAATTTCGGTGTGGCCTTTCTGGCGGCCAAAGCCTTTGACTTCGCTCACGGTCATGCCTTGGATGCCGAGTTCGTTCAGCGCGTCTTTGACTTCGGTGAGCTTGAACGGTTTGATGATGGCTTCGATTTTTTTCATAGTTGCTTCACTCATTGTAAGCCCGCTCG
>DASZPR010000095.1:0-4543 GCA_035550235.1 Verrucomicrobiia bacterium
TTCCTAAAACCGATTGTCCGGGATTCTGTGCCAGAGTCCAGCCACCGGCTCCAGTGCCGGACACCCTCAGCACATCTCCAACTTTCGGCGTGGATGGCAATGTGACGGTCACGGGTTGCGAATTGGTGAGGACGTAAGATGTATTTGGCAGTGCTTGCACTGCGTTGCCGGCGATTGCCTGGGCGGTCAATGTGCCGGTCACATTGACCAGTCCTGCGCCGTCACCCGAAAAGCTGTTGGCCGCATTGTTGAAGCTCACCGCGCCACCGTACGTGCCGCTCAAACCTCCATTCGGAATTGTTCCACTGAGACTCAGCGCAGTGGCCGCCGTGCCTGCGAAAATAGCCGTCGGCGCAGGCGTCAGCAATTGGCGGGGAGTCAGCGTGACAAAATCAACTGCGCCATTGGTCCGCGCTTCAATATCAAGCCAGCGCGCGTTCCCATCGAAAATTTCTGCGCCGAAATCCAACGCGACGGTAAACAGTCCGTTGGTAACTGCCAGGTTTTGGTTTGCGAGCGAACTGGAAATAGCATTGCCTCCGGTCGCAGAATCAAAAATGGCAAACTGCAGATCATAAATCCCATTGGCCGGCACTCCATTGTCGCTGAGGCGTCCTTGATATGTGAACGAGGTTGCCTGGCCCATGACTGGTTCTGGAATAGAGAGCAAACACGCGAAAGACAGAAGCGTGAGAGGCACAAAAGCTGAGCTGCGAAGAGTAATTTTCACGGTAGTCGTCATATTTTTCGAAGTGGCAGGGAGTGAGTCGCCGCGAGGTTTTAAAACTTACATGGACCGGAAACAATTTTGCGGACTGTAAGGAAATGCCGGAACTCTCGACGAATCCTTATGCAAACACCCAAACAAATCACCCCGGCGTTCGCGCCCGAAACGCGCTTCGAAGTCGAGACGCAAATCTTGCCCGTCGACAGGCAAAACGGTCTTCCCGAGCATTCGGCGTTTTACGCCTCTCGCAGAGTCATCGAAATCCCTGAGCCGCGCGGCATCTCGTTTTCCGCGCTCAACGATTAATGCCGAACCAAACAATGACTTATGATAAAAGTGCTTTTTTCTCTGTCATTGCTGATGGCGTTTTCGATGAATTCTAGATCTTCAACCATCACCTTCCAAAGCGGACCAGAACAAACGGCCTTGCTCGAACTCTACACCTCCGAAGGTTGCAGCAGTTGTCCGCCGGCGGAAAAATGGCTGAGCGGTTTGAAGAATTCGCCGGGACTGTGGAAAGATTTCGTGCCCGTGGCGTTTCATGTGGATTATTGGGATCATCTGGGTTGGCGCGATCCCTTTGCCGACCCTGAATTTTCCGATCGACAATTTGGCTACGCCAAAAACTGGCACAGCGAAAACGTCTACACGCCCGCATTTGTCCTTAACGGAAAAGAATGGTCTGGCTGGATGCTCCAAAAAGGCGGACCGAAAAAATCCAACGCCAAGACTGGAACGCTCACCGTGAGTTCTTCGGAGACCGATAGATGGCAAGTCACCTTTGAACCCGCGCCGGGGCGAGAGGGATCTTTCGAAATTCATACCGTTTTATTGGTGAACGATGTCAGTTCCGATGTGAAAGCGGGAGAAAACCGCGGACGCCACTTGAATCACGATTTTGCAGTGAAGGATTTTATCACCGTGCCCCTGAAACACAGTGGCGACGTCTACCAGGGCCGGTTCGTTTTAAGGCAATCGACCGGCGAGGCCACCAATAACGCGATCGCTGTTTGGATAACTCCGAAAGATAGCTTGGAAGTTGTGCAGGCCACCGGCGGATGGATTGTTCCATCTTCTGCAGGTTCTGAAATTCAAAAAATTCCGGCGAAATAAAATTTGTAAGGATTGATTTGCCTGTTCGACCAACAGGCACATGAAAAAATTATCTGCATTGTTACTCGCAGTCGGGCTGGCGGTCTCCGCTTCAGCGCAAACCAAAACTCTTCTCAATCTCGATAAAGCCGGTGTCGCCATTCAAGGCTACGATCCCGTTGCGTTTTTCACGGATCATCACCCGGTAAAAGGGTCGCCGGAATTTACCAGCATGGCCGACGGCGCGACTTATCAATTCGCATCCCAAGAGCACAAAGATCTTTTCGATAAGGACCCTGCCAAATATGAACCAATCTTCGGCGGTTATTGCGCTTACGGCGTGTCGCGCAACAAGCTCGCGCCAATCGACGTCGAGGCTTTCCAAATCGTCGACGGAAAACTGCTGCTCCAATACAGCAAGAGCGTTCGCGACAGCTTCAATGAAGATCAAAAGGGAAATCTAACCAAAGCGAATCAGAATTGGCCGGGACTGCTCGACAAAAAAGGAAAGTAATCTGTAAGGCAAATCACCCGCGCGCGACGAATCTGTTGAAAGCCATGAATTCATTCTCAAAAACAACACTTATTTTGAGTTGGACTTGCCGGACGGTCGCCGCGGTGATTCTGCTGCAGACACTGTTTTTCAAGTTCACTGGTGCGGAGGAATCGGTTTATATCTTTACCAAAGTCGGGCTGGAACCCGTGGGGAGGTATGCCTCTGGAGTCGTTGAATTGATCGCCGCGATCCTCCTACTGTTCCAGTGTTATGCCTGGCTGGGTGCGCTGCTCGCATCTGGAGTGATGACTGGCGCCATCATCAGCCATTTAACAGTCCTCGGCATTGTTGTGAAGGACGACGGTGGCCTGCTGTTTGGCATGGCGATCACCGTGCTCGTCTGCAGCCTCGTTGTGCTTTTTCTCCATCGCCGACAAATTCCGATCGTATCACGTCTGTTCCCATCACACGCATGAACTTCAATCCCACTCCCACGCATCTTGATTCAGATTTGATTCAGGCTGTCATCGAAACGCTTGAGCAAGGTGAAACGTTGCTCCAGAACCTCGATGACGAAACCTATGTGTCCAAAGTTCCGGTCGCGTTTAACGCTTCGATCGGTGGCCACTATCGCCATTGTCTCGATCATTTCCGCAGCTTGCTGAGTTCGGCTCTGGAAGGTGACTTGAACTACGACCATCGCGAACGCGGCACCTCAATCGAAACCGACCGACTGGCCGCCTTGCAGGCCACGTGCGAATTGCAGGCCGACTATGAGAAGTTGGACTCCGCGTGTTTGGCGCGGCCTCTGGCCGTGACGTGCAAAACCAGTTACGGCACGAACGAATCGCAAGTTTCCTTTTCAACCGTGGGCCGTGAAATCATGTATTCCGTCGCCCATGCGGTGCATCACTACGCGCTCATCGGAATTATGGGAGGAATCATGGGAATTAAAATGCCCGCCGGATTTGGCGTCGCGCCATCCACCCTGAAACATCATGCTGAAGCCGCCCGGGTCGCAGCTTGATCTGTTTTGATGACTGAAACCCTTTCACTTTCACCGCACGTTATCGCCGAATGGTTGCCATTCGCGAAAGCGGCGGGATTTTTCTTCGCCACGTTCGTCCTTGAAGACCTCGCCGCCATCGGTGCCGGTTTGATGCTGGCAAGTGGAGATATTTCCTGGCCGGCGGCTTTCGCGGCTTGTTTCCTTGGAATCTGGGCGGGCGATACGGGCCTTTACGCGCTTGCGCGTTTTGCCGGACGCGAATGGTTTGAACGATCCTCTCTGAAAAAATTCGCGCCAAAAGTCGCGCGCAGCGAACGCTGGTTCACCGAGCGCGGCACGCCGATTCTCATCTTTAGCCGCATGATTCCGGGCACCCGGCTGCCGACCTACCTCGCAGCCGGCTTTTTGCGGGTGCCACTGCCTCGCTTTTTCCTCGTTACTGGTGTTGCCTCGTGCGTGTGGACCGTCATTGTGCTTTTCCTTGCCCAAACTTTCGGCGCGCGTTTGGTTCATTGGTTTAACGCTTACAAACATGCCGGCCTATTTTTAGTGGCAACCGGTCTTGTCCTCTTCTTAATGCTGCAGATGCTCCGGCGCGCCTTGGCGGATTTCGACTCTCGACGTTTGCGAGCACGATTGGCCCGATGGCGGCATTGGGAATTCTGGCCCGCCTGGATGTTTTATCCGCCCGTCGCGATTTATTGTCTTTGGTTGTCGATTAAATATCGCAGTTTCACTCTGCCCACCGCGTCGAATCCGGGAATTTTTTCCGGCGGCTTCGTCGGCGAATCGAAAATCACGACGTTGAGCGAGCTGATTGCCACAAGCCCGCAATTCACTGCGGTTGCCGAATCGGTTCGCGGCTCAACCGTCGAAGAGCGGCTCGCTTCAATCAACGAAATCTGCCGGGAGCGGGGATTTTCCTATCCGTTCATCTTGAAACCAGACGTCGGCCAGCGGGGCGTCGGGGTGAAATTGATTCGGAACGAAAAGCAGGCGTTTGATTATCTGAAACAAACATCCGCTCCGCTCATCGTCCAGCGCTATGCCGAAGGGCCACGCGAGATTGGTATTTTCTATTATCGCTTTCCGCACGAATCACGTGGCCACATTTTTGCGATTACTGAAAAGATTTTTCCCACGCTTACGGGCGACGGCCGCTCCACTATTTCCGAATTGATCTGGAACGACTCTCGCGCACGTTTCGTGGCCGATAAAT
>DASZPR010000096.1:0-3950 GCA_035550235.1 Verrucomicrobiia bacterium
TGGTAATAGTTTGCCAGTTTCCCGAAGCCAGGTTCGTGGTGGATTGCAACTGATAAGTGGCGGCCCACGATGGCCAAAGCAAAGTCGTTTGCCCGCCAGCAGTAATGCTCCCGGGCGTAATTGAAACGGGCGGATTCACTAGCACACTGAAGACCGTTCCGGAACCAGTGGTAGCACCACCCAGGGACGTCACCCCAAAAAGAGCGCCGGTAGTGCCCTGAAAAGTTCCCATCGTCAGCGGCGCGAGAGGAATCTGCCCGTCAGAAGCGACTGTTATATTATATACGATGGAATAATTGCTCCCGTCCGGAAGAATTCGATAGATAGTGCCTGAATCAGTCCCTATTGTATCGGAAGCGGTTCCGTACAGCCATCCATCCGGCCCCATTCTCAAACCGGAACACGGCGCGTGCCCATCATCTGGCGTGCTGCCGTCTAAAAAACTGTGCACCACCTGAAAATTTCCCCCGTTGGTGTCCAGCATGAAAATATTGCCATGGCTTCCCCCGGTTTTTGCGGAAGTGCCCAACAACATCCCATTCGGGGCCTGGTAAAGCGTGCCGTATAAAATCGAGGCTTCCGTCAGCGTGAAAGCACGCACCTGAACCGCATCGTTCAGATTGGTGCTGACCTTGAAAATAAAAGATTGTCCGTTATCGGCGCAGCCATAAAGCAGCCCGTCCGCCGCTTGCATCAACGGGCTGGTCAGAACGCCGTCACCGGGTAAACCGCTCAAAAAAGATTCATGGTAACCGCTCCCATCCGTATTCAGTTTAAACACAACGTTGTTCATGCCCGTCCCGTAAAGAACACCATCGGCGGTCTGCAACAGGGTGGTAATGGGAGCAATAATCGTACTAAAATTGTGGATGATCTGAAAACCGCCGCCATCCTGGCGAATTTTATAGATCGTTCCGCAATTGTTCGTTCCCCCGTAGTAAGTGACTCCATAAAGACTGCCGTCCTGAGCCAGCAGCAACCCGCCGACATAACCGGAGCTGCGGTATTTCGGGGAGGTGAGACTTGAATAATCACCCAGGGCGCCATCCGATGCACCACCGGTAAACAAATGAAGGACCTGAAAACCGGAACCATCCGCATGTATCTTAAAGATACTACCCGCTTCACCGTTGGTGCCGCCCCCAATGGTGGCCGTGCCGAACAGCGTAAAACCGTCATTCCCCATCACCAGCGCGCTTGCCGGTTTGACGCCGGTGCTATTGGTGGGATACAAAAAAACTTGGCTCGATTGAAAAACCACACTGGCTCCCCGGCTTGATCCGAGAAAAAACACGCTGGCCGCCCAAGCCAGTAACATAATAAATAAGGAGCCTGGGTACAGGCGTGCGGCAATGCTTTTTTGAGATGGCTTCATTCCAGTGAAAATACTGAAATGAGCAATGCCCGGTCGATTGAAAAAATTCCCTATTACTGGTTCATCGCCTCCAAATACCGCTCCGCCTCAATCGCCGCCGCGCAGCCCATCCCCGCCGCCGTGATCGCCTGCCGATACACCCGGTCCGAGCAATCACCCGCCACAAACACGCCCGGCACATTCGTCAACGGCCCCTTCTTCGGAATGATATAACCCGCCTCATCCATATCGATCGCGCCCTTGAACACCTGTGTGTTCGGCACATGTCCAATCGCCACAAATAACCCGGCGCAATCCAAAATCGATTCCGCATTCGTCTTCAAATTTTTGACCCGCACACCCGTGACTTTGTCCTGCTTCACGTCGAGCACTTCGGTCACCGCGGAATCCCACACCGGCGTGATTTTCGCATGCGAAATCGCCCGCTCCGCCATGATGCGCGACGCCCGTAATGAATCGCGCCGATGTATCAGATAAACCGTCGATGCAAACCGCGTCAGGTACAAAGCTTCTTCACACGCCGAATCGCCGCCACCGACAACCACCAGCGGTTTGTTGCGGAACATCGGCAACGCGCCATCGCACGTCGCGCAATAAGTCACACCCTTGTTTTCCAGCAAATGCTCGCCCTCCACACCCAGATGTTTGTGGCTCGCGCCCGTCGCGATGATAAGCGTCTCCGTCTTCACCACTTCACCGTCGATCGTCAGGTGAATTGGCGTTCCCTTTACATCCGCCGCCTCCAAACAACCGAACTGCACCCGCGCGCCAAACCGTTCGGCCTGCTTTTGCATCCGCGTCATCAATTCGAAACCATCGACGCCCTCGGGAAACCCGGGGAAATTCTCAACCGTGCTCGTCGTAGTCAGCAAGCCACCCGGCTGTCTGCCGGTAAGAACCAGCGGTTTCAAGTTCGCGCGAGCGGTATAGAGTGCCGCGGTAAGACCCGCGCAACCAGTGCCAACAATGACGACTTTTTCCATAAGCGGCGCAAGGTAACGGCGGAACGCGCCCGTGACAAGTATTCAACGTGTCGCAACGTGTTCCGGGGCGCAGCTTCACTCTACCATCAGGATTGCGGCGTGGTGCAGCAGCTTGTAGCGCAGGCTGGCAGCCTGCTGTTTCGCCGAATGGCATTCGGCGAGGCGCAGCCATTGACGATGCGTTCGGAACAGTTCAACGCCTGCGGATTGCCAATCCGCGATACAGCCGAGTGCCACTCGGCGCTACGGTGGCAGTGCTAGGTTGCGCCCCGTGTTCCGTATTCCGTGTTCCGTGAATACTGTTTGAGGCCTTATGACGAAATTCACGCACCACGTCCCATCCCTCATTGGATGTTGGTTGTTCGATGTTGGATGTTGAATGTTCCCACCGTTTTCGGAGAGAGGCGTATCGTCGATTTTTCAAAATTATCTCTCTTCGCCCGCCGCCACCATCGCATCCACCTCACCGTATCCCGCACTGGATGAATTTTACTCCGCTCACATTTATAAATCACCCGTATCGGCACAAACTCAATTGGGCATCCGGACCGCGCAAACGCGAGCAAGACATCGGACTCGATCTCGAAATGCACCGCCTCCACCGCCAATTGATTCCACGCCGGCAGATTCATCAAACGAAAGCCGCACTGCGAATCCGGCAACGAAGTTCCCGCCAGCGCAGAAATTCGCTTGCTCATCCAACGATTCACCCATCGCCGCACCCGCGGCATTCCCTCAGGGTTTTTCATTCGATTGCCAACGACCAATTTTGCCCCCGTGCGTTCTGCCGCGTCAAAAAATTTTGGAATGTCTGCCGCCGCATGTTGCCCGTCGCCATCCAAAGCCAATGCCCAATCAAATCCGCGCGCCAGCGCCCGCCTCCAGCCCGCCTGAAGCGCCGCGCCTTTTCCCTGCGGCACTGCGTGCCGGATGATCTCCGCGCCCGAACGCCTCGCGATCTCGGCGGTATCATCCTGCGAACCGTCGTCGACCACCAACACCGTCGGCACAAACTCCCGCGTGGATGCAACCACCTCCGCAATGTTCCGCGCTTCATTCAGGCACGGAATGACGGCGGCGCATCGGAGTGTCCAATTCATTGGCAAGACAGTAAGCCAACCACGACCTTGGCCAAGTTTTTTCGGGTAAAACGGCGTAGGGTATTTCCCCAACTGAATTCATTTGCACTGAACGCCGCAGGGTTCTATTTTTCGGCAATGATTCAACCGCGATTGCCGAGCGCCGATATGTTGTACCTGCGCGGCGAAGCTCAAGACGCATTTCATCAAAAAGCCGCTCTGGCGACTCGGGAGCGATTCGGAAATCAAGTTTTTGTGCGCGGCGTCGTCGAAGTATCGAATTTCTGCCGCGAAAACTGCGCCTATTGCGGCATGCGCCGCAATAATCGCACGCTCAATCGTTTCCGTGCCGATTACGAACAAATCGCCGAACTGCTCGTTCACCATCGCCCGTCCAGCATGACGGACGTGAACATCCAGGCCGGTGAAGATCCGGTGGCTGTTCGTGAAGTCGTCCTCCCGCTCATTCAAACCTTGCGTCGCGAAACCGATTTGGGCATCAGCGTGTGCCTC
>DASZPR010000097.1:0-2129 GCA_035550235.1 Verrucomicrobiia bacterium
GGTTTCGCGCACGCAGAATGTTTTCAATCATCTCGACGGCGATTTGGCCGAGGGATTTCAGCGAATGCAGACGTTACGATTGCTGGACCTGGCGAATCGGAAAGGCAAAGCGCCGGGCGGTTATCAATCCACACTGGCGGAAGCGCGGGTGCCGTTTATTTTCATGAATGCGGTCGGCCTGCAACGCGATGTGGAGACGATTTTGCACGAGGCCGGGCACGCGTTCCATGCGCTGGCCACACGCGATGAGGATTTATACTCGTATCGCAGTGCACCGATTGAATTCTGCGAAGTCGCGTCGATGACCATGGAGCTTTTGGGAAATGAATTCCTGGAGGAATTTTATTCCGGCGGCGACGCGAACCGCGCCCGACAGACGCACTTGGAGGGAATTCTGGGAATTTTTCCGTGGATCGCCACGGTGGATGCTTTTCAACATTGGATTTATACGCATCCGGGTCACACACGAGCGGCTCGTGCGGTGGCTTGGTTGGAGTTGATGAACCGTTTCGGCGGGGAGGTGGATTGGAGCGGCTACGACAAAAGCCGCGCGTATTTGTGGCATCGGCAGCTTCACATCTTTTTGCATCCGTTTTATTACATCGAGTACGGCATCGCGCAACTGGGCGCATTGCAGGTTTGGGCGAACTCAAAACGCGACAAGGCAAAGGCGCTGCGGGATTACAAAAAATCGCTGGCGCTGGGCGGGTCGAGGCCATTGCCGGATTTGTTCAAGGCGGCAGGATCGCCGTTTGATTTCAGCGCGGGAACTATCAGGCCGTTGGTTGAATTGACGCGGGGAGAATTGGCGAAGCTGGCTTAAAAACATTGGTTGCGATTCCACCGGATTCGGCAATCGAGCCGCCTTCCCCCTCATCCCGACCTTCTCCCTCAGGGAGAAGGAGAAACTTTGTCACGCTTTTGGAAAGTCACGTCGCGGCTCCTACGAGGCTAAAAATAAATTTGTCCACTTGGGCTCGCACCTGCGACTAATCAGGCAGGAACAATGAGCGATACTGCCGATATTCTCTGTGAACGAGCTCGAAAAGGTGATTTATTCGCGGCTTCGGAGCTGGTGACGCAGTTTTATCAGCGGATTTTTGCGTATCTACGACGGTTGAGCGGCAATGATGACGATGCCGCGGATCTCACGCAGAAAACTTTCGCAAGAACGTGGCAGGCGCTGGAGTCGTATCAGCGGCGTTCGAGCTTTTCCACCTGGCTTCATGGCATTGCACACCACGTTTACCTGGATTGGCGGCGCAAGCGCACGCTGGGCGATTCGCAAAGCGATGAGTGGTGGGAGGCGCAGTCGGATCACTCCCCCACTCCATTTGAGAATGCCGCGGAGCGAGAAATGGCGCGCCAACTGTATCGCTGGGTGGACGAGTTGGATGACGAAAAGAAACAGACGGTCCATCTGCACTATTATCAAAACCTCACTTTGAACGAAACGGCGGAAGTGCTTGGCATCGCAGCCAGCACTGTCAAATACCGGTTGCGCGAAGCGCTGGATTTTCTGCGCCGTCGCTCGGTCGAAAGTGAATCACACACAGAAAGGAGAGTCGTATGAACGATACAACCATGGAAAGAATTTTATTTCAGGCACCGAAACCAATCGCGCCGCTGGGCCTTTTGGAACGGCTCCAGGCGGAGATTGCTTTGCCCACAGCGAAGCAGGCGACCAAAGCGCGCGAATGGCAAAACCCGCTGCGGCGATGGTTTCCCGCTCTGGCGTTTAGTGTGTTCATGTTGAGTTGCGCGATCATGATCGCGGTACAGGCGAACTGGAACACGAATCTTAAGAACGAGAATGTAGCACTCCAGGCGACGACCGCCGACTTGCCGAAGCTGCGTGAGCAACACGCGGCGCTCGAACAAGCGCAGGCGCAACACGATGAACTGGTCCAGTTGCGCAGGGACAACGAGGAGATGCACCAACTGCAGGCGGAGGTGGCGCAATTGCGCAGCCTGCCGGCGGAGATTCAACGGTTGCAAAACGAGAATCAGCGGCTCGCGGCGGCCCCTGCTCAAAACGGCAGCGCGACCAGCGCAGCGACCTTTTTTGAGGAGGCCCAGGCGCAATTCGAACGCGCCCAGTGCGTCAACAATTTGAAGCAAGTCGGTCT